>NZ_DATNJW010000103.1:0-2036 GCF_035603715.1 Mycobacterium sp.
GGTGAATTCCAGCTCGGTGTTCAGAGTCGACGACTCCTCGACGCTCACCACGCCGTCGTGGCCGACCTTGGACATCGCCTCGCCGACCAGCGCGCCGACCTCCTCGTCACGCGACGACACGGTGGCGACCTGCGCGATGCCTTTCTCGCCGGACACCGGGGTGGCCGCTGCCAGCAGCGCCTCGGACACCGCGTCCGCTGCCTTGCCGATCCCCAGCCCCAGTGCGATGGGGTTGGCTCCGGCCGCGACGTTGCGCAGTCCGTGCTTGATGATGGCCTGCGCCAGCACCGTCGCGGTCGTGGTGCCGTCGCCGGCGATGTCGTTGGTCTTGGTGGCCACCGACTTGACCAGCTGGGCGCCCAGGTTCTCGAACGGGTCTTCCAGGTCGATGTCGCGGGCGACGGTGACGCCGTCGTTGGTGACCGAGGGCCCGCCAAAGGCCTTGGCCAGCACCACATGCCGGCCGCGCGGGCCCAGCGTCACGCGGACCGCGTTGGCGAGCTTGTCGACGCCGGCTTCCATCGCCCGGCGCGCGGTTTCGTTGAACTCAATCTGCTTGCTCATAGGTCCTTACTTGTCCCGTCTCATAAGCGATCCGCCCCGGAAATCACCCACGCGTTGACGCAGGTGTTCGCCGGGGCGGAACACGCCTCTAGCTACTTGTCGACGACGGCCAGCACGTCGCGGGCCGACAGGATCAGGTACTCCTCGCCGTTGTACTTGATCTCGGTGCCGCCGTACTTGCTGTAGATGACGGTGTCGCCCTTGGACACGTCCAGCGGAATCCGCTTCGAGCCGTCCTCATCCCACCGGCCGGGGCCGACGGCGACGACTTTGCCCTCTTGGGGCTTTTCCTTAGCGGTGTCGGGAATGACCAGACCGGATGCGGTCGTGGTCTCGGCCTCGTTGGCCTGTACGAGGATCTTGTCCTCGAGTGGCTTGATGTTGACGCTCGCCACGATTGGAGCCCTCCACTTAGTTGATAGCAGGTCCGGGGCGGTTGCCCCGATTTACCAGGTGTTTTGGCTTTCGTCCGTGCCTACGCGTCGTCGTCGCGGGTGCCGACGCCCGGGGTTGTCCGATTGCCACCTAGCACTCTATACATGCGAGTGCTAGCACTCAAGATCGACCCGGTGCTTCTTCGCTGTCAGCTGACTTGGCCTTTTATCACCGGCAGTCCCGGGTCGCTGGCGACATCGAGCGCAGACGGCGACGCACCTGCGGCGACCAGGTGTGCGGCGAACGACGCGATCATCGCCCCGTTGTCGGTGCAGAGTCGCAGCCCGGGGATGCGCAGCGCCAACCCGGCGGCCGCGCAGCGCTCGGCGGCGAGCTCCCGCAGACGTGAGTTCGCGGCGACGCCACCGGCGATCAGCAGGGTGGAGACCCCTAACTCGGTCGCCGCACGGACCGCCTTCATGGTCAGCACGTCGGCCACCGATTCCTGAAAGCCCGCGGCGATGTCGGCGGTCCCGGCGTCCGGATGGCTTTCCACGTAGCGCGCGACAGCGGTCTTGAGCCCGGAGAAGCTGAACGCGTGCGGCTCGTCGCGCGGCCCGGTCATGCCGCGGGGGAACACGACCGCGTCGCGGTCACCGGTCCGCGCCAGGTCATCGAGCACCTTGCCGCCGGGATAGCCCAGCCCCAGCAACCGCGCCACCTTGTCGTAGGCCTCCCCCGCCGCGTCGTCGACGGTGCTGCCCAGCTCGACGATCGGCTCGCCGAGCGACCGGACATGCAACAGGTGGGTGTGGCCGCCAGACACCAGCAACGCCACGCTCTCCGGCAGCGGGCCGTGCTCGTAGACGTCGGCGGCCAGGTGACCGCCCAGATGGTTCACCGCGTAGAACGGAACGTCCCAGGCCGCCGAATATGCTTTGGCCGCAGCCACTCCGACCAGGAGGGCACCGGCCAGCCCCGGCCCGATCGTGGCCGCGACGACGTCGGGTTTGGTCAGGCCCGCGGTGGCCAGCGCGCGGCGCATGGCCGGTTCGAGCGCCTCCAGATGTGCCCGCGACGCGACCTCGGGCACGACG
>NZ_DATNJW010000104.1:0-5181 GCF_035603715.1 Mycobacterium sp.
TGGTTACAGCCGCGCAGTAACACCATTCACCGCTGGCTCGATGACACCTACGTCGTGCCCGAATCCCTGACCGCAGGCAAAACTCGGATCACCATCACACTCACACCCACCCCCAGTGCCCCAGCCTGGACTGCCAGCCGCTACCGCGTCGAAACGCTGACGGGGACATAGGCAGCACGACGACCAAGCCCGGACCAGCCGGATCAAGGCTGGCCCGGTAGGTTAGACGCGATTCCGGACTTACCTGAAGGGAGGCGTCGTGGGCGACATTGCCGCCATGCCCGAGGCCGACCGCGGGTGGATGATCGACACGCTGTTGGCTCTGTTGCAGACCCCGAGCCCATCTGGGCGCACGGACGCCGTGATGCAACTGATCGGCGACATCTTCAACAACTTCGGTGTGCCGTTCTCGTTGACCCGCCGCGGCGCGCTCACCGCCGAACTCCCGGGTGAGTCGAAGCACACCGACCGCGCACTGGTGGTTCACGCCGACACCATCGGCTGCATGGTGCGCAGGCTCAAGGACAACGGCCGCCTCGAGCTGATTCCAATCGGCACCTTCTCGGCCCGCTTCGCCACCGGCGCCCGCGTGCGAATCTTCAGCGACGACCCCGACGAGTTCATCACCGGCACGGTGCTGCCGCTCAAGGCCAGCGGACACGCCTACGGCGACGAGATCGACGCCCAGCCCACGGACTGGGAGCACGTCGAGGTCCGCATCGATCGCAAAGTTTCGTCGCGAGACGACCTCGTCCAGCTCGGCTTGAAGATCGGGGACTTTGTCGCATTTGTCACCAGTCCCGAACTGGCCGCCGACGGCTTCATCGTGTCCCGCCACCTCGACGGCAAGGCAGGCGTAGCCGTAGCCCTGACACTGGCCAAGAACTTCAGCGAAAACAAGATCGTGCTGCCGCACCGCACCACGATCATGGTGACCATCACCGAAGAGGTAGGTCACGGGGCTAGCGATGGCCTGCCCGCCGACGTCGCCGAGCTGGTCTCGGTAGACAACGCGGTGTGCGCGCCCGGCCAGGACTCCATCGAGGACGGAGTGACAATCCCGATGGCCGATATGCACGGCCCGTTCGACTACCACCTCACCCGCAAGCTCTGCCGGCTCGCCGAGGAGCACAGCATACCGTTCGCGCGGGATGTGTTCCGTTACTACCGATCCGACGCCGCCGCAGCGATCGAGGCCGGGGCGGGCACGCGCGCCGCGCTGGTGGGTTTCGGGCTCGACGGCAGCCATGGTTGGGAACGCACCCACATGGACTCGTTGGAGGCGACCTACAACCTGCTGCATGCCTGGCTGCAAACACCACTGACGTTCGCGAAGTGGGACGCGAAGCCATCCGGCAAGCTGCGCGACTTCCCATCGTCGGAACAGCCGGCGCCCACCGAGCAGTGGGTGCCGCTGGCACGCGGCGAGCACGCCGAACCCGGCGATGTGTCGCCGGGCTCGCACTGGCCGCCGTCGTCGGCACCCGAGGGGAGCGACTGACCCTAACCATCGGCGCCGATTTATACGAGGATGGAGCAATGCGATCACACATTGTCCTCGTGACCATGGCCGCGTTGATCGGCCTCGCGACCCCCGCGCACGCCGACCCGAATCCTGATGCCAAGTTTCTTGGCGCGCTCAACAAAGCCGGCATCACCTATCACGACGGTCCCGCCGCGATCGCCATCGGCCGGCGGGTATGCGAGTTGATGGACCAGGGCAATCCGCAAGCTGAGGTCATCAAGAGCATGACCCAAGAGAACTCCGGATTCACCGATGACGGCGCAACGAAGTTCACCCAAATCTCGGAAAACGTCTTCTGTCCGCAGCACACGTGGGGAATCGTCCCAACGCCCGCGCAGCAGCCGTGGTCCCCGCCAATCGATTTCCCATTGCCGCCCCTACCGGCCGCGTTCTAAGCCGATGACCGCATTCGCCAGTAGTCCGGCACGCCACCTTGCGCCGGTAGCCGTCGGCACGTTCATGCTCGTTCTTGCCGGCTGCTCCCAGCCACCCGGGCCGGTGGCACCGCCTGCCGCGGCCGCACCTCCGTCGACCACCATGACGGTCGCGGCTACGCCGAAGACGCCCGATGGTGCACAGCCTCGGCTGGCGTCGGATCCCGCACAGTTGGCCGACGACCTGGTCGCCGACGAGCACACGTTGCGTGACCCGTCGACGGGGGAGCCGGCACTGGTGGCGGCGGCCCACCGCGAGCAGGCTGCCTATCGAGCCATCGGGCAGCATCCCGAATGGGATGCTGCCGCACGGGCGCGCATCCCGGCGGAGCTCCTCGACGTTTACGACCGCAATGTCGACGCCCGTCGTCAGCTCACCGCGATGACCCCGGTTCGGAGCACGCTGCCTGCCTGGCGCATCGTGCCGCCGGCACCCGCCGATCAATTGCTGGGCTTCTACCATCAGGCCGAGGCGGAGACCGGTGTCAGCTGGAACTACCTGGCCGCGATCAACCTGGTCGAGACCCGCTTAGGCAGCATCGACGGTGTCAGCACCGCGGACGCGCAGGGCCCGATGCAGTTCTTGCCCGCGACCTTCGCCGCGTACGGCCAGGGCGGCGATATCCATTCGCCGCACGACAGCATCATCGCGGCGGGCCGCTATCTCGCCGCGAATAACTTCGCCAACGACCGCGATCACGCCATTTACCGGTACAACCACGCCAACCAATATGTGCGCGCGGTTGATCAGTACGCGGCGCTGATCGCCGGCGACCCCGCCGCATTCGCCAGCTTCTACCGGTGGGACGTCTATTGCCGCACGACCGCCGGAGATGTGTTGCTGCCCATTGGTTATGCCCAAGCGTCGCCGATCCCGGCGGCGGACTACGTCGCGTCCCACCCGCAGTGAGTCAGTTCGCGGCCGGTACCAGATCTTCGGTGAGAGCCTCGTCGGTCAGCTCTTCGAGCTCTTTGCCTTTGGTCTCCGGCCCGAGCAGGTAGCCGATCACTGTCAGCACCCACAGGCCGGCCAGCGCCAGGTACGGGGTCTGCAACCCGTAGCGCGTGATGGCCCAGCCGATGACGGTCGGAGCGGCGATGGAGACGACCCGGCCGCCGCCGACCGCGATTCCAAAGCCGGTGCCGCGCAATACCGTTGGAAACAACTCTGCGATGTAGGTGTCGCCGACGCCCCACAGCCAGCCGAGGGTCGCGATGGCGACCGCGCCGAAGATTTGGTACTGAGCCAGCGAGTCGGAGGTAGCCGCCAGGACCGTCGATGCGACCTCGATGACCGCAGCCAGGATCGCCGAAGGACGTCGACCGATTCGATCGGCGAGGCCGGTCCCAAGGAACGCGAACACGGCCTGCAGCAAGAAGAACACCAGGGCGTAGCGAATCGCCTCGATGGGCGTGGCATGGAATCTCTTCACGATGTAGGTCGTCAAGAACAACGTCATGCCCCAGTAGCCGACCGCGTTGGCGGTGTAGATCAGCCAGCCGGCAACCAAGCGACGCCGCACGCCGGGCAAGCGCCACAGCCGGGGCTTGGGGGTCCCACTCGCGCGGACCTCGACGTAACGATGCGATTCGGTAATACCTTGCCGGACAAGGAACAACACAATCGCCGGGACAATGGCGACAATGAACGCCGATTGCCAACCGAAGTGCGGCACCAAAACCAGCGCGACGCCCGCGGCAAGGACGTAGCCCAGCGAGAAGAGCGAAAAGATAACGCCGCCAACGCCGATCGCGCGGGTCTTGGCCGGCCAGACTTCGGCGGTGTACGGCGCGCCGACCGCGAGTTCGCCCGCGCCTCCGACTCCGGTGAGGAATCGCAGCCCGGTGAACGCGGCGATGTTGGTGGTGAGACCGGCGAGGGCAGTGGTGACGCCATACAGCAGAATCGACGCTCCCAGCGTGGCTTTGCGTCCCCACCGATCGGCCGCGACGCCGAAACCGATCGTGCCGATCGTGTAGCCGAGCAGGAAGATCGAACCGATGTATCCGGCCTGTGCGTCAGTGATGTGCAGAGTCTGCTTGATCTGGGGCAACACCAGGCCGTAGATGTTCACCGCATACGAGTCGAATCCGTAGCCCAAGCCCGCTGTCACGGCAACGAAGAGCGCCTGCCTGAACGTCACGGGGGAGGATCGGGGGACCTGGACCGGAATGCTGCCGACGCTCAACGCCACGCGTGCACGGTATGCAACGACACAAGGTCTACAGAAGAGTCGCGATCGGCGTGATCGGAACCATGCGCACCGCGCCTCATAACGACTCCAGGTCGTTAACAAAGCTAATTCATAGCCATGCTAGCTAGATTTCAGAGGTACGACGACGACTATCCGTTCGATAGCCGCATACGGGAAAGGTGATCGTCATGACCTTGAAGAAAATGATCAGCGCGGGTGCAATCGCTGGCGCAATGAGTCTGTCGGCAATTGGACTTGCCGGTGCCGCCAACGCCGCGCCGACGCCACAGCCCGCACCGAACACGGTTCAGCATGCGCAACTTGTCCACTGGGGCGGCGGTCGCGGGCCCGGTTGGGGCGGCCACGGCTTCGGCGGACGCGGTTGGGGCGGCCCTGGTTTTCGTCCCGGTTGGGGTGGACCCGGTCCGATCGGGTGGGGCGGTCCGCCGGTTCCGCCGTGCCTGATCGGACTCTGCATCTGAGTCCAACCGAACGCGGCAGCTGCCTACTCGCTCCTACGGGAGTGGGTAGGCAGTCTGCGCTCAGCTTCCGGCGCTGAGGATTTTGATCGCGAAGATCAGGCTGTCGCCCTTCTGGATTCCGGCCTGCGGCTGGCCTTCGGGATAGCCGTCCGCTGAGGCCATCGCGACGCCGACGGTGGAGCCGACCTTTTGTCCCGCGATCGCTTTCTGAAAGCCCGGCACGACGCCGTCGAGCGGGAATTGGGCCGGTGTGCCGCGGTCGTAGGCGCTGTCGAACACTTTGCCGTCGCGTCCGTTGACGCCCATGTAGCAGACAGAGACTGTGGCGGTGGGCGCGACTACCGGTCCGTCTCCGGCGTGCAGCGTATGTACCTGGGTCTCAGTCACGCTGAAGGGCTGAGTGACGGTGATCAACGGCGCTGCCTTATCTGTCGAGCCCGTGACCGCGACGCTGCCGGTTGCGCCGCTGAGGGTCCAGTCCGGTGTTCCACCGTCACCCGGCGCTTGGGTGGGACAACTGCTGTCTGCGGTCGCAGGTGGGGGCG
>NZ_DATNJW010000105.1:0-10342 GCF_035603715.1 Mycobacterium sp.
CCGACGGTACCCGCCGCGGCGAGCCGGCCTTCTTCAATTGGATGAATGCCGGAAAGCTCTCGTATTGCCTCGATTTCAACGCCGAAAGTGATGCGCTGCACCGCTTGATTGATGCTGCCGACATTGTGATCGAGGGCTCTCGCTCCGCGGCGCTGCGACGACGTGGATTGACCGCCGAAGATCCGGCCGGCCGCGCGGGTCGAATCTGGTTGCGTATCAGCGGTTATCGCGACCAGCCCGACCGGCCTGCATTCGGGGATGACGCCGCGGTCGCCGGCGGACTGGTCGGCGCAGGCGCCGACGGGCCGGTGTTCTGCGGCGACGCAATCGCGGACCCGCTCGCCGGACTGGAGGCGGCGCGTGCGGTGGGGGAGTCGCTGCGCCGTGGTGGCGGCGAGGTGGTCGAGGTGTCGATGGCCCAGGTAGCCGCCCGATACGCGGCCCTGCCGCAGTCGCCGGATTCCGGCGCGCCGGCCGAGTCGCCGACATTAGCGCCGGCTGTTGGGCCGGCGTCACCGCTGGGAGCCGACAACGCCGCGGTCGAGTCACTCGTAGCCGAGAGGCTTGGTGCGCCATGCTGATCCAGCACGCGGTGACGTTGGAGGGCGCGGCCGTCGACCTGCGGGTGGGCGCATCGATCGACGAGGTTGCCGACTCCTTGACGCCGCGGTCCGCCGAGGACGTGCTGGACGCTGCGGGTGGGACCGTGCTGCCCGGTCTGCACGACCACCATGTGCACCTGTTTTCCGCGGCGGCCGCGGCGATGTCGCTAAGGCTAGGCCCGCCGCAGGTCCGCGATCGCGACGGACTGGCCGCCGCGCTGGCGAGCGCCGAAGCCGGTGAAGACGGCTGGATCCGCGCGGTGGGCTACCACGACTCGGTCGCCGGACCGCTGGACCGCGGCGTGCTGGACGCAGTGGCTCCGGCGGTGCCACTGCGCGTCCAGCATCGCAGCGGTGTGCTGTGGATCCTCAACTCGGCGGGTCTGGAGCGTGTCGGTCTGGCCGAGCATCCGGACGGCCGGCTGCGCAGCGCTGACTCCTGGGCCGATGCGTTGGGCCGCAGCGAGAACAGCCTGGCCGACCTCAGCGAACGGCTCAGCCGTTACGGCGTTACCGGGATCACCGATGCCACACCGGATCTCGCCATCGCCGACATAGTCCGGTTGTCGGAGCTGCACCGGCGCGGTGAATTACGCCAGCGCGTGCATTGCCTGGCCCCTGGTAAGCGGATCCTGCATGATGACGACTTGGACCTCGAGCAGCTGGTCAGCTGGATCGCCGACCGCCATCGCGACAACCATCCGGTGGCCATCCACTGCGTCACCGCCGCTCAATTGCTGGTCACCATCGCTGCGCTGCGCGAAGCCGGCTCTGGGCCGGGCGATCGCATCGAGCACGCCGCTGTGGTTCCGGCGGATTGTCTCGCCGACCTGGCCGACCTCGGGGTGACCGTGGTGACACAACCGAATTTCGTTGCGGAGCGCGGTGATCAGTACCTCGATGAGATCCCTGCCACCGAGCACGGCCAGCTCTGGCGGGTGGCGTCGCTGCTCGACGCGGGTATACCGGTGGCATTGTCGACCGATATGCCCTTCGGCGACGGTGACCCGTGGGTGGCGATCCGCGCCGCGGTGCACCGTTGCACGCCGAGCGGAGCTGTGCTGGGTATCGATGAATGCATCTCTGCCCGAACAGCTTTGACGATGTTCTTGGGCCGACCCGATCAGCCCACCGAACTGCGAACTCTGGCACCCGGCCAGCCGGCGGACCTGTGCGTGCTGAGCGTGCCGCCCGAAACCGCGCTCGCCGAACTGGATGCCGGGATGGTGGCCGCAACCGTTGTCAGCGGGGAAATGGTTTACCCGGCGCGGTGAGTCACGAGATTTCGCCGACGAGATAGCGCTGCAACGTCGGTGCGACTGCGTCGACCAGAGTGTCGACATCCATCGACTGGATCGGCTCGACGCGCACCACATAACGCATGATGCCCACACCAACCACTTGCGAGGAACACAGCGCGGCGCGAAACGTGATCTGATCGGCACCGAACGCCTTGAGCAGTGGATCGAAGACCGGGCCGATGAACAGTCCCTGCGCGACATCGACCGTTTTGGCCAGCCCCGCCGTGGCCATCGCGCTGGCGGCGAACGGACCACCGCCGGTGGCATCCCACGTGGTGATCAGCATGTGCAGCGTTCGTCGGCCGGCTTGGTTGACCCCTCCCCGGATGACCCGATCGATGAAGTCCGGGGTCCGAAATGGGAGACGCAGCTTGCGTGCCACCGGGTCAAGAATCCCGCGAAACGGGATTTCGGGAGGGGCCACGCTGTCAGGATGGGCGTAGCGCAGGCAAAGTTCAAGCATCGGGCCGGGCGCGTCGCGGCGCGCCGAATCAGTGCGGCAGCTCGCGAAACGGTGTGTTGCGGTACGGCTCAGGCTCTTTCGGCAGGCCCAGCACGCGTTCGCCGACGATGTTGCGTTGAATCTGATCGGTGCCGCCGCCGATCGAGGTGAAATAAGCGTTCAACGTCCGGAACGTCACCGCATCACCGATGGGATTGTCCGGTCCGGTCAACATCGCTTCAGCGCCGACGATTTCGGTTTCGACGCGGGCCGTCTCGTGCAGGATCCGGGACATCGCGATCTTGCCGAGCGCCATCAGCGTGGCCGCCTCGACCCGATCGACCGCGGCCTTCGACCGTTGAGTGTTCCAGCGGTTCACCGTAGCCAACGCGTCGACGCGGGCGATCTGCTGACGAATATAGGGATCATCCAGCCGGCCGGCCTCCCGGGCCAATTCGACGAGCAGATGGGCCTTCTCGGCTTGCGGTCGCTTGGCGTCCTTGGCGGTGCGTGCTATGTCCGCCATGAACCGTCGCTCGTAGCCGAGCGCAGTCTGTAGCACCGACCACCCGGCGTTCAACTCGCCGACCAGGTTCTCGGCGGGAAGGCGAGCGTCTTCGATGAAGACCTCGTTGAACTCTGATTCGCCGGTGATCTGGTGGATCGGCCGAACCTCGACGCCGGGCTGATGCATCGGCAGCATAAAGAAGCTGATGCCCTGGTGTTTCGGCACATCCCAGTCGGTCCTGGCCACCAACATGCCGTAGTCGGCGGTTTTTGCGAACGACGTCCACACCTTCTGCCCGTTGATCACCCACTCGTCACCATCGCGCTCGGCCCGGGTGCGCAGGCCGGCCAGATCCGACCCAGCGCCGGGCTCGCTGTAGAGCAGGCACCATTTGCTCTCGCCGCGGATCGACGGCGGAATGAGCCGTCGCTTTTGCTCGTCGGTTCCCACATCATGCAGTGTGCAGGCGAACAGATTCCCCCGGTCGTGACCGCAGCCATGCGCGCCGACCGCAGCGAATTCCGCTGCGACGAGCCGGGATTGGGCATCCGAAACACCGCGGCCATAGCACTCTGGCTCCCAACTGGGGACCGCCCATCCGGCATCGACGACGATGTGGGCCCAGCTGGCGCGATCGATGTCAGGATTCCAGTTGGCCGACAACCAATTCCGGACCTCGTCGCGCAGTTCGTCGTCAGTCATCGCTCATGCTCCGATCTGCCGCAGGTAGCGCTCGCGATGCCACGACGGGCTGCCCAGTAGCTGCGCGTCGCTTCGGGCTCGGCGCAGATACAAGTGCGCCGGATGCTCCCAGGTGAATCCGATGCCGCCGTGTACCTGGATGCTGGTCGCTGCGACGAAAACGAAGGCATCCGAGCAATACGCTTGTGCCAAAGCAAGATCAGCGATTCGTGAGGGTGCATGCTCGGCGAATGAGCCGGCGGCGAAGCGTGCCGCCGACACCGCGGATTCGGCCTCCAGCAGCATGTCGGCGCACATGTGCTTGACGGCCTGGAAGCTGCCGATCGCACGACCGAACTGGAAGCGGGTCTTGGCGTACTCGGTGGCCATTTCGACTGCGCGCCGTGCCCCGCCGGCCTGCTCGCTGACCAATGCCAGCGCGCCGCCATCCAGCGCAGCATTGAACAGCTCGACGCCTGCACCCAGCCGGCCGATCAAACGCGCCGGAGTATCGACGAATTGCAGACGGCATTGCTTGCGGGTCGGGTCGACCGTGGTCAGCGGTGTCACAGCCAGTCCAGGAGCACCGGCGTCGACGGCGAACACGGCTGGGCCCGCATCGGTTGCGGCCAGCACGTACAACAGTTCTGCCGACTGCGCGTCGAGCACGAAATGCTTGTAGCCGGTGACGTGCCAGGTGTCGCCGATTTGACCTGCGGACGTGGCTATCGTCGCCGGCAACCGGGCGGAGCCGTCTTCGGCGAAGGCGACGGTCGCGATCAGTTCACCGGCCGCGATCCGGGGCAATACCGCGCCGCACTCGGCTGCGTCGCCGGTCGCGGCCAGCAAGCTGGGCACCAGCACCGCTGTCGACAGGAACGGACCGACCAGCAGCGTTCGGCCCATCTCTTCCATCGCGATGCCCATTTCCACCGGGCCCGCACCTGCGCCGCCATGCTCCTCGTCGACCAGCAGTCCGGTCAGACCCATGGCCGCCAACTCGTGCCACACACTGGGGTCCAGGCCCGTGTCGGTCGCCATCTGCGTCCGCACCTGGGCCTCGCTGGAGTGACGCGCCATGAGGTCGGCGACCGCGCTGCGTAGCGCCCGCTGTTCGTCGCTCACCAGGAATGGTGCGGCGGTAGGCATCAACGTGTAGCGGCCAGTGCGGATCGCAGGGCCGCGCACTGGCTGGCGAAAAATGACTGTGACACAGAGGCTTTCGGCACTATCGCGTCGAAGCCGTGAAACGCTCCGGGGACCACCTCGACTTGGCACGGGACGCCGGCAGCGGTGAGCCGCTCGGCGTAGGCAAGATCCTCGTCGTGGAACAGGTCATTGGTGCCGACGCCGATCCACGCCGGGGGCAGTCCGCTCAGATCCTCGTGGCGTGCCGGAACCGCGACGTTCGGGTCGGCGTTGCCGAGATAGGCCGCCCAGCCGAAGCGGTTGCTCTTCGGGCTCCACATCCGGTACTTCGGGTCTTCCGGTCCGGAGCCACTTCGGTCGTCGAGCATCGGATAGGCCAGCAACTGCAGGGTCGGCGTCACCTCGCCGCGATCACGTGCCAGCAGCGCCAGCGCCGCCGTCAATCCACCGCCCGCGCTGGCCCCGGCGATCGCCACTCTTGCCGGGTCGACGGCGGGCAGGGCGGCCAACCAGGTCAACGCGGCATAGCAGTCCTCCAGCGGCGCAGGGTAGGGGTGCTCGGGCGCCAGTCGGTAGTCCACTGCCGCGACGGTGACGCCCAGCTCGCGCGCAAATCGACGACACAGCCGGTCGTCTTGCTTTGCAGTACCCATGACGTAGCCGCCGCCGTGAATCCACAGCAACGCTGCGCCGGGTTGGCTGACGCCGTCCGGGCGATGCAGTCGCACCCCGACACCGGAGCGCAGGATGAGCGCCTCGACGCCATCGGGGTCCTTGCCGCGCGGCGTGACCGACGACAGCCTGCGGATCACCCGCAGCGTGCGGGGGCCGATCAACGATCTTGGCGCGAGGCGGGCGACTTTGCGGAGGTCAGGATGGAAATCAGTGCTCGGCATCATTTCAGTATGGTCAATCCGAACCGGGCCGCGGTTGCGGGCTCCGCGGTCGGAGACGCGTCTCAGTTCTGCCCGGTTTTTCGATTCGCCAGATCGGCATCCTGCCCGGTGCTGGTGATGAAGTCGTCAAGGATGTCGACTACCGCTGCCGGGGACTCGACATGAGGAAAGTGCCCGACACCCGGAAGCACCTCAAGCCGACTGCCCGGCACGGCTTCGTGAGCGGCGTAGCCATGGGCAACCGGAATGATTCGGTCCTCTTCGCCCCAGATCAACAAAGTCGGTAAGCCGTGGCTGACATGGATCTTGCCGAGCGCACTGACCGCCTGGCCGCGGTAGTCGACGACCGAGCGCAACGTCCGGAGAAATGCCTGCCGTGTCTGCTGATCCGCTAACGAGGAATAAGCGCTCCACATTTCGCTGGCGCGCGGCGACTGTATGCCCGCCGAAGTCAGCCACGACCCCAGCTTGTTGCCGACGTTCAGCACCGGCCGCGGCGCGACCACCGGCAGCACAAGCTCGGCTCCGGGTGCCGAAAGGATCCGCAAGATCCAGTTCAGGTCGGGGCCCAGGCCACCACTGCTGATGAGTGCCAGTCGCTGGCAATAGTCGCGATGCTGGTAGGTGAATTGCATGGCCACACCGCCGCCCAGTGACTGGCCGACCACCGTCGCCCGGCTGATGCCGAGTTCATCGAGGAGGTCGCGCAGCGACGCTGCGAACGCACCCAACGAATAATCACCGCGCGGCTTCGCTGATTCGCCGTGGCCCAGCAGGTCCGGGGCCAGCACGCGATACTTCTTCGACAGCTCAGGAATGACCGCCCGCCAGGTCGCCGAACTCCCCGCCATGCCGTGTATCAGCAGCAACGTCTCGCCGGTCCCGGCGTCCCGATACGCGACCCGTTCGCCGTGCAGATCGAGATAACGCATCTCGTTCATCGGAATCGGCCTCCGTTTGACGGTCTTCCGGTCTGCGTGTACGTGGTCATATCGACCGCTTCTGCTTCAGCCTGACACTACCGCAACCTACGATACCGTAGGTTACCGATCGGTAGTTTCTCGACGCCACTGGCGGACCGTCGCAATCGCCGTCTTGAGACCGCGGCGGCGCCCCGTCGCCAGGTCGGTCCCGGTGGAGTCGGGCCGAAGTTCGGCGAACATTCGCTCGCTGCGGGTTTCCGGAGCGTCGTCAGAGGTGTCGCGTAAGAAGCGATCAGGTAGAGACAGTTTGGCGATAGTGCGCCATGTCTTGCCGTACTGCGACAGGAAAGAGCCTGTGGTGTAAGGCAAGTCGTACTTGTCGCATAGCTCGCGTACGCGCATTGAAATCTCGTGCAACCGGTTGCTCGGCAGGTCGGGAAACAGGTGATGCTCGATCTGATGGCACAGGTTGCCGCTCATGAATCGCAGCAACGGCCCACCCTCGAAATTGGCGCTGCCCAACATCTGGCGCAGATACCATTCGCCCTTCGATTCGCCGATCATGTCGGTCTTCGTGAATTTCTCTGCGCCATCGGGGAAATGCCCGCAGAAGATCACCGCGTTGGCCCAGATGTTGCGAATGATGTTGGCCGCCACGTTCGCCTTCAGGGTCGATGTGTAGGTCGCCGCCGGCGACAGGGATGTGAGCGCCGGGAACGCGACATAGTCCTTGGCCACCTGTCTGCCGACCTTGGTCGACCACTCGCGCATCTGTTGAAGGGTGAAGTCACGCTCCCGTCCAGGCTTCAAGATATGGTCGAAATCTATGGACTGCGTGCCGATTCCCCACTCGAACCCAACCGCGAGGATGGTATTCATCAACAGGTTGCCGATGTTGAAGGGCCGCCAGGGCTGGTCGCGCGTGACTCGCAGGACGTAGTAGCCCACATCGTCATCCACGCCGAGGATGTTGGTGTACTTGTGATGCTGGAAGTTATGCGAAGCAATCCAGTGCTTCGATGCCGCATTCATGTCCCACTCCCATGTCGAGGAGTGGATCTCGGGATCGTTCATCCAATTCCATTGGCCGTGCATGACGTTGTGGCCAATTTCCATGTTCTCGATGATCTTGGCCACACCAAGGGTTACGGTTCCCGCCCACCGCGCGGGACGTTTCGCGCTGGCGGCAAGCGTGAGTCGGCCGGCGACCTCGAGTGCACGTTGGATTGCGATGGTGCGACGGATGTAGCGCGCGTCGCGCGCGCCGAGGGAATCCTCGATGTCGAGCCGGATCGCGTCCAGTTCAACGGCGAGGTTGTCGATGTCGGCGTTGGTCAAATGGGCGAAGGCCGGGACGTCGGTGATCGCCATGGTTGTACGCCTTTCTTTCGCGTGGGTATGCCGGCTTGTTCACCGACGAAAGCACCCGGCTCGACCGCCCAGTGCTGGCCGAGCCGGGGCGAACTTGCGGCCGGTCAGTAGTAGTGCCGGCGGCCGCCGACGGCGTGTCCTGCCCGTCCCGCCAACGCAAGTACCACGCCGACAATGAGGAGGATCACCCCGAGGACCAAGAGAAGATGCGCAAAGGCGAAGGTAGGGATGAGGCTAGGGAGGAGGAGGCCGAGAACGATAAGGACGATTCCGAGACCGATCATGACGTTTGCCTGGTTTCTGCAGATGTAGGGAAGGAGGATGGCCGGGTCAGTGTCCGAAGGTTGGCGTCGCGTCGCCCGATCGGCGCATATTTCATTGCGCGACCGAGTGTTTCGGCAACACGTTGTCTCGACCGGAATTGATTGATTCAGAATGCACGGCCCGAGCGGATGCTCATTGAGTCCGGCGGCGTAACAGCCACACCCATTCCGTACCGGCTGGTTGTCTCAACACCATCAACGGTACACCCGTTGAGAGACCCGCGCTGAACGGCTCGGGCGGGCCCCACTGAGTAAGAGTGCACACAAACCGGAAAGCCCTGTGCTTCCCGAAATTCGGTGCCGTCTCAGGGTCAGCGAATCTTCTCAGGTATCGAATTCAGTGCGTCCAGAACATGTTCTGCTAGTTCACTGGCTTCCTTATCGCCGAGTTTGGTGTGAGACGTGATGGTGTCCCTGACCAGCTCGAGACGGTGGACGTAGGGAGAGCGGAACGTCATTGGTGAAGCCATCAACTTTTCCTTTTCAATCGAGCATGTTCGCTCGCACCTGAGCTGCCCGATAACCCCGACGGTACGCCGGTTTCGGGCACCGAGTGCGGCCACGGGCACACGGCGGCCATCAGGCCCGACGGGCTGCCGTCCCGACCTGCCTCGGCGTGTCGCTGCTGATCATTGAGGAACTGTTCGCGTTTGCCGCTTGACCGCAAATCCGCGGGGTACGCTGCCCCGATGACCGAACCAGCGGCGACCGGCTTTCGCCGACCGACCATGACTTCTCGGGCAAAGTGGCTGCTGAGAGCCCGGCCCGGCGACTACATGCTGGCGTTGAGTGATGCGATGGCCTCGCTGCCCGTGGTCGGCAGGCATCTGGAGCCGCTGGGCGGTGTGACCGCGATGGGTCTGTGGGGTTACCGAATGGCGCCGGAGTTGTTGTCCGCGTCGGCCAAGTCATGGCTGACTCCCGGTATCAGCGAGACCCGCAAGGCCGAGCGCGACCAGACCCAAGCGGTGTTGGATGCTGCGCTGCGCGGCGTGGTATCGAGCAAGGACCTCGATGTCGAGTGGCCGGCGCCCGACCATCGGCCGCCCTTCTGGCGTGCGCTGCAACACCGTCGCTATCTGCATCGCAGTTCGGTGCGCTACGGCAAGCACCCGGTGCAACTACTGGACGTGTGGCGTCGCAAGGATCTGCCGGTTCGGCCGGCGCCCGTATTGATCTTCGTGCCCGGCGGCGCCTGGGTGCACGGCGGTCGCCAGCTGCAGGGCTATGCCCTCATGTCGCAGTTGGCCGAAATGGGCTGGATCTGCCTGTCGGTGCAATACCGGGTTTCCCCGCACCACCGCTGGCCGTCCCACATCACCGACGTCAAAAGCGCCATCGCGTGGGCCCGGGCCAACGTCGACAAGTTCGGCGGTGACCGCAATTTCATTGCGGTAGCGGGTTGTTCGGCCGGTGGACACTTGTCGGCGCTGGCCGGACTGACGGCCAACGATCCCGAGATGCAGACCGAACTGCCGCCGGGTTCGGACACTTCGGTGGATGCGGTGGTGGGGATCTACGGCCGCTACGACTGGGAGGACCGCTCAACCGTCGAGCGGGACCGCTTCGTGGACTTTCTGGAGCGTGTCGTGGTCAAGCGTCGAATCGACCGCCACCCCAGAGTGTTCCGTGACGCGTCGCCGATCGCACGGATACACGCGGATGCGCCGCCGTTCTTGGTGATCCATGGCAGCAACGACACGGTGATCCCGGTGGCACAGGCGCGTAGCTTCGTCGAGCGGCTTCGGTCGATATCGCGTTCGGTGGTCGGTTACGTGGAACTGCCGGGTGCCGGCCACGGATTTGACCTGACCGACGGGGCCCGCACCGGTGCGACGTCGACCGCGGTCGGTCTGTTCTTGGGCCACGTTTATCGCAACCGGACGATCGCGGTCAAAGAGGTTATTTAGCCGCTACGCAGTTGTAGGGTCCCACCCATGAAGCGGCTGAGCGGGTGGGACGCGGTACTGCTCTACAGCGAAACGCCGAATGTGCATATGCACACCCTCAAAGTCGCGGTGATCGAGCTGGACGCCGACCGTCGCGACTTCGACATCGACGCGTTCCGCCGGGTGATTCACAGTCGGCTCTACAAACTGGAGCCGTTTTGCTATCAGCTGGTTGACATTCCGCTCAAGTTGCATCA
>NZ_DATNJW010000106.1:0-8764 GCF_035603715.1 Mycobacterium sp.
GGCGCGTCGATTGCGGCGCTGCTTGTGGTGCACACGATCACCTTCGCCATCGGCCACCGCATCGGCCGCTACAACGTCGTCGACGTCGCCTGGGGACTGGGCTTCATCGCCGTCGCGGCCGTCGCCGCGGTGCTCGGCACCGGCGACCCCACCCGCCGGTGGCTGTTGCTGGCGCTGGTCGCGATCTGGGGTCTGCGGCTGAGCGGATACATCTACCGACGGTCGGCCGGGCAGGGCGAGGATCCGCGCTATGCCGACCTGCTGCGCGACGCCACCGTCGGCCAGATTCTCGGCAAGGTCTTCGTACTGCAGGGCTTCGCCACCTGGTTCATCTCGCTGCCGCTGCAACTCTCCGCGGTCGCCGGGCCCACCCCACGACGTTGGCTGGCCGCCACCCTGGCCGGTGTGCTGGTGTGGTTGACGGGTGTCTTCTTCGAAGCCGTCGGCGACCATCAACTGCGGGTATTCAAGGCCGAACCGAGCCATCGCGGTCTGCTGATGGACCGCGGGCTGTGGGCCTGGACGCGTCACCCCAACTACTTCGGCGACGCCTCGGTGTGGTGGGGACTGTGGCTGATCACTCTGACCGCGTGGTGGTCACTGGCCACGGTGCTCTCCCCCGTGCTGATGACCTATTTCCTGGTTCACGCTACCGGAGCCCGGCTCACCGAGAAGTACATGCGGGGCCGTCCGGGCTTCAGCGAATACCAGCAACGGACATCGTTTTTCATTCCGCGCCCGCCCCGATCGGCGCGATCATGACGACCGCGGTTGCTGAGCGGATAGGCTACCGACCGATGACCGAAGCAAGACACGGTAGCGAGCTGGATTCGTTGCTGCGGCAGGTGGCGCGCCGCGACGCCGACGCGTTCGCTGCGCTCTACGACCACACCAGGGCCCGGGTCTACGGGTTGATCACCCGCGTGCTGCGCGACTCCGGCTACAGCGAGGAGACCACGCAGGAGGTCTACCTGGAGGTGTGGCGGACCGCCCAGGCGTACGACTCCGCCAAGGGCTCCGCGTTGGCCTGGCTGATGACGATGGCTCATCGCCGCGCTATCGACCGGGTGCGTTCGGAGCAATCCGCCGGCCAGCGGGAGTCGCGGTACGGTGCGGCCACCGTCGAGCGGCCCGGCGATCTGGTCGCCGATGCGGCGATCGCCGCTGACGAGCGCCGCCGGGTGGCGGCCTGCCTGGATTCGCTGACCGACGTCCAACGGCAGTGCATCGAGATGGCCTACTACGGCGGATTGACGTACGCCGAAGTCTCACAGCGGTTGTCGGCCAACCTGTCGACGATCAAGTCGCGGATGCGTGACGCATTGCGCGGTCTCCGCGGCTGTCTGGGGGTGACATGACCGAGCCGAACCCATTCGAACTGCTCGAGCTGGCCACGCCTTACGCCCTGAATGCCATCTCCGACAGCGAGCGCGCGGCCATTGACCGGCAACTCGCCGCGGCGCCGGCCACGGTTGCCGGTGCCTTCGACGACGAGGTGCGCGTCGTGCGCGAGACGATGGCCCTGATCTCGGCGGCGACGTCTGCCGAGCCGCCGGACCGGTTGCGCGCCGCGGTGCTGGCCGGGGCGCAGTCCGATACCACCCGCCGGTCTCGTTGGCGCAGAGCCGTATTGGCTGCGGCGGCGGCGATCGTGGTTGCCTTGGCGGCCTTCGGCGCCGGCATCGCGCTGCGACCAACTCCGACTCCGGCCACGGCCGAGCAGATCATGGCGGCACCCGACGTGCGATCGGTCTCGGCCGATGTGGCCGGCGGGAAGGCGACGGTGGTGTTCTCGCGGGACAAGAACGCCGGCATGCTGTTGCTGAACAACGTGCCGCCACCTTCGCAGGGAACCGTGTATGAAATGTGGCTGGTCGGTGACAACGGCCCGGTCGCGGCGGGCACGATGGACACCGCGGCCGTCACGCCGTCGACCACGCACATGTTCACCGACCTCGGGCACTCCAGCGTGCTGGCGTTTACCGTCGAACCGGGCAACGGGTCCCCCCAGCCGACCGGGAAGATCTTCGCCAAATTGTCACTGACCTAGCCAGCTCCGCCGGATTGGGGAATCCGATAACGTCGCCATCACGGGGAGGAACTGGTGTGACAACACTCGAAACGGATTATCTGGTCGTCGGCGCGGGCGCGATGGGAATGGCGTTCACCGACACCCTGGTGACCGAGACCGACGCCCAGGTGGTGCTCGTCGACCGCGGCCACGCGCCCGGTGGGCACTGGAACCGGGCCTACCCGTTTGTTCGCCTGCATCAGCCCTCGGCGTACTACGGCGTGAACTCCCGCGGGTTGGGCAGCGACAGCATCGACCAGCTCGGCTGGAACAAGGGGTTGTACGAGCTGGCAACCGTCGGCGAGATCTGCGCCTACTTCGAGCGGGTGATGCACCAGGACCTGCTACCCAGTGGGCAGGTGTCGTACTTCCCGATGGCCGAGTATCTGGGCGACGGCCGATTTCGCACGCTGGCCGGCGGCGACCACACCGTCCACGTCCGCAAACGAGTCGTGGACGCGACGTACCTGCAGACCACGGTGCCGTCGATGCGCCCGCCCGCCTACGACGTCGCCGACGGCGTCCACTGCGTGCCGCCCAACGACATGCCGGCCTTCGCGGCCGACCGCGAACGTTTCGTCATCGTCGGTGCCGGCAAGACGGGTATCGACGCCTGTTTGTGGTTGCTGCGCAACGGAATCCCGTCCGAACGGCTGACCTGGATCATGCCGCGCGATTCGTGGTTGATGGATCGAGCCAACATCCAGCCCGGTCCGCAATTCCTGGAGCGGTTCCAGGCCGGCTTCGCCCAGCGGCTGGTCGCGATCAACGCCGCCACATCGGTGGCCGACCTGTTCGAACGGCTGGAGGCCTGCGGCAATCTGCTGCGACTGGACCCGTCGGTGCAGCCGACCATGTATCGCTGCGCGAACGTGACGAAGACCGAACTAGAACAGTTGCAACGCATCCGCGACATCGTGCGAATGGGGCGTGTCGAGCGCATCGAGCCCGGCAAGGTGGTGCTGGCCGACGGGGGCGTCACCGTCGACGATTCGGCGCTGTTCGTCGATTGCAGCGCCGACGGGCTGGAGAAGCGGCCGGCAGCAACCGTTTTCGACGGCGACCGGATCACGCTGCAGAGCGTGCGCGGCTGTCAGCAGGTGTTCAGCTCCGGCCTGATCGCCCACGTCGAGGCCGCTTACGGCGACGACGCGACGCGAAACCGGCTGTGCCATCCGGTACCTCACCCCAATACAGATCTGGATTGGTTGACCACGACGCTCGCCGAGCAGCGCAACCAGATCGGTTGGCTCGAGGATCCCGATTTGATGGACTGGCTGTGCGCGGCGCGACTCGATCTGATGCGGCACATGTACGCGCCGCTGATCGGCAAGCCGCAGAAGGTGCGTGACAAAGTGTTCGGCATGATCACCGCGGGCATGCGGTCCGCCAACGACAAACTTGACACCCTACTGCGCGAACATCTTTCAGCTCTTCCGCAAGCTGCCGAGGCCGGCCGCTAATACGCCTAGTACCACCAGCGCGCCGCCCCCGGCCAATGTCAGGTCAAGCCAGTCATGCAGGCTGCTCTTCGCCTGGCCGACCATCACGTCGGCGATCCCACGGATACCGCCGGTCGTGTCGTTGAGGGTGTCGTTGATCGGGTAACGAGCCAGTTCGATCGCGGCCCATCCCGCGGCACCGACCAGCAACGCGGAGATTCCAAGGCTGGCCAGCGCGCGGCCACGGCTGCGCGCGACGGCCAGAGTCAGCAGTGCGAAGACGCCCGCCAGCGCCACCACGCCGATGGAAGCCCATAGACCCCAGGTGGCCAGCGGCCGTAACTGGCCAGGCTGCAACACCTTCGGCGTCGATACTGTCACCGGGATTCGGACCGTCTGCGGCACCTGCACGCTATAGCTTGTCAACAGCTGTTCGAACGCGGTGTCTTTGAGCATGCCGGCCAGGTCGACGACCCACTGGTCACCCTCGGACTGCGTGTGGGCCCCGGTGAACATCCAGTCGTGAGCCAGCCGGTTTGCATCGGCGAACTGCGCCGGAAAGTCGGGCCCGGCGGTGTAGCCGGCCGCGACGGCGTGCACTTGCGCGGAGTCGACGTGGTGGCTGTGTTGGTTGATCAGAACCGTTGCCTTAGTGGCGAGTTCGGCTGCCACCGCGGCCTGCAGCGCCTTATCGCCCGCCGCTTTGCGGGCCATGGCCGTGTACCCGTCGACGTCGACCACGTGAGTCTGTGTCCATACTGTCGGCACGGCAATGGCCAGCGCGACGGTGGCGCACAGCCACAACAGCGCCGTCAGCGCTAAACGCACGAAGTGGTCTTACTTGGCAACGCGACGCGGACGCGACAGCGCCATCCTCGTCATCATCTTGTTGACCCGCTTCAGCGCCTTGCGCGAATTGTGGTAATAGTTCTGGCCCGCACCGACATTGGTGCGGGGACCGACAACGGTCTCGACGCGACAGAACTTGCGCAACCCATCGGCGCCGCCGAACCGCGCCCCGATGCCCGACGTCTTCCAGCCGCCCATCGGCGCGGTCGTGCACATCAGGTTGGTGATCACGTCGTTGATGTTGACCGCACCGCAATCAAGCTGCAGCGCAACCTCTTTGGCGCGGTCGAAGTCACGGGAGAACACCGATCCACTCAGGCCGTAGTCGCTGTCGTTGGCCAGCCGGATCGCTTCCTCGACCGAACCGACCTTCATGATCGGCAGCGTCGGGCCGAAGGTTTCCTCGGTCATGCAGGCCATCGAGTGGTCCACGTCGACGAGCACCGTGGGCGGATAGAAGCTGCCCGACGTGTTGGTGCGCTGACCTCCGGTCAATGCCTTGGCGCCGGCGGCCACCGCCTCGCGGACGTGGCGTTCGGTCACCGACAGCTGCTGTTCGTCGATCATTGCCCCGAAGTCATGGCCCTCGCCGGCGCCGACCTGTAGTTCCTTGACGTCGCGAACCACGGCCTGAACGAACTGGTCGTATACCTGCTCGAGCACGTAAACCCGCTCCACCGAGACACAGGTCTGACCGGCGTTGAACATCGCTCCCCACACCGCCGCGTGGGCGGCGAGATCCACGTCGGCGTCCTCGAGAACGATCATCGGGTCCTTGCCGCCGAGTTCCAGGCTGACCGGTGTCAACCGGCGCGCGGCGCGTTCCATCACCTTGCTCCCGGTGGCGCTGGAACCGGTGAACTGCAGGTAGTCGACGTTGTCGACGACGGCCTCGGATACCGCGCGGGCACCCTGGGCCAGCTCGAACACCGCGGGTCCGCCGGATTCCTGCCAGCCGCGACGCAGCACCTCGGCGGTCAACGGGGTGCGCTCCGACGGCTTCAGCAGCACGGCGCAGCCGGCGGCCAGGGCACCGAGCCCATCCATCAAGGCGTTGGCCACCGGGTAGTTCCACGGCGCGATGATGCCCACGACCGCCCGCGGCCGGTAGTGCACGGTGACCTTCTTGATCGCCATGAACGGCAGTGCGGCCGGCCGCTTTTCGGGTGCCAGCGCCTTTTCCGCCGTTTTGATGTAGTACGAGATGATCATGATCAGCATCGGCACTTCCTGTGCCGCGTCGGTCGCGGATTTACCGGTCTCCTTGATCAGCAGCTCTTCGATCTCGCCGCGGTGCTCACCCAGCCATACCGCGAAGCGGGCCAACACCTTGGCGCGCCCCGGCGCGCCGCGCTGCTCCCATTCGCGCTGTGCGGCGCGCAGCCCGGCAACGATGGTGGGCACGTCAGCCGGGTCGGTCCACTGCACCTCGCCCGCGATCGCGCCGTTCGCGGGGCTGTGAATGGTGCCGGTGCCGGAAAACTCGGTGGTGCTGGGCGCGGTTTCGGGAGGCTTGATGGCGGTCATAGGGGCCATCGTAGACGCGTGACTGTGACGCAGGTCGCACACCCTCGACAGGTGTCAAGTTTGCCGAGCTAGGGGGCGATACCCAGCACGTACGCCGCTTGGCCGAGGTGCTGCGCGCAGTCGTCGATGATGCTGACGATCCGGGCACTGGCGGTCACCGGCGGATCCCAGTTTCGGTCGACGACGCGCTCCAGATCGTCGGCCGTGACGCCGGCGACGAACTCCAACGTCAGCTTGTGCACGGCGTGGTAGTAGCCGGCCAGCAGATCGACCGGCGCCTGCACTTTGGCCACCTCTGCCGGGCCGTGGCCATAACCGGTGTCGTTGCGGGGCAGGTCGAGGCCGAACCGGTCCACCCATCCGTCCGCGGTCCACACCTGCTCGACGCCGGCGATCGGGGCGAGTTGAACGTCCTGCACACGCGCGCTGTGCCAGATCAGCCAGGTGATGCTGTTGGCGTCCGGACCCGGCCGGTAATTGGCTGTGTCGTCGGTCAGCCCATCGGTGAGCTCGTCGACATGCTCGATCAGCCGGGTGAACGAATCGCGGAGCAATTCCCGGGCGGACGCGTCGGGGTCAGACATACTCGCCGACCCTACCCATGGCAGACGGCTTCGACATTGTTGCCGTCCGGGTCCCGGACGAAGGCGGCGAAGTAGCTCTCGCCGTACTCCGGCCACAACCGCGGGGCGTGTAGCGACTCGGCGCCCAACTCGACCGCGGCGTCATGAAATGCCCGCACCGCCTCATGGTCGATGGCCGCGAAGGCGAAGTGCGTTTCCCGATTCGGACCCATGCCGGCGCCTTCGGCGATCCAGAAATCCGGCTGGCCTTCGGGCCCATAGCCGACGGCCTCTCCGAAATCGAGTTGCCGCGGATAACCCAGCACGCCCAGCACTCGGTCGTAGAACTCTTGCGAGCGGGCATAGTCGGCGCAATTGATCCCGAAATGATCAATCATTGGCACCGCTCCTCCTCATCGCTTCGCTCTGCATCGTCGCCGGCGCAGATCGATCATCGAAACATCCTGGCATCAGAGACCGACACGGTCGTAGATTATTTAGATGACCTACGACCTCATCATCCGCAACGGCACCATCGTCGACGGGCTGGGAGGTGAGCCGTTCGTCGGTGACGTCGCCGTCAGTGACGGCGTCATCTCGGCGGTCGGGGCAGTCAACGGCGCCGGCGCGACACGCGAGATCGACGCAACCGGGCTGCTGGTCACGCCCGGCTTCGTCGACCTGCACACGCATTACGACGGCCAGTCCATCTGGTCGGAGCGGTTGACGCCGTCATCGGCGCACGGAGTGACCACCGTGGTGATGGGCAACTGCGGCGTCGGCTTCGCGCCGTGCCGGCAGGAAGACCACGACGTGCTGGTCGACGTGATGGCCGGGGTCGAAGACATTCCCGGTGTGGTGATGACCGACGGCCTGCCGTGGAATTGGGAGACGTTCCCCGAGTACATGAAGGCCCTCGACGCGGGCAAGCGCGACATCGATGTGGCCGCTTACCTTCCGCACTCGCCGCTGCGGGTCTACGTGATGGGTCAGCGCGGCGCCGATCGCGAGCCGGCCACCGCCGAGGACCTGGCCAGGATGCGAGAGCTGGCCAAGGAGGCCATCGAGGTTGGGGCGCTGGGCTTCGCCACGTCCAGGTTCACCATTCACAAGACCGAAAGCGGTTCACCGATCCCCAGCTATGAGGCGGCCCGCGAGGAGATCGAAGAGATCGCGCGTGGTGTCGTCGACGGCGGCGGCGGGCTGCTGCAATTCGTGCCCGACATTCCGGCCGGCGGCTATGAGTCCGTGCTGCAGACGGTGTTCGACGTCGCCGAGGACGTCGGGCTGCCGGTCACGTTCACCCTCGTCATCGGCAATATCGGCGACCCGACCTGGCCGGACGCCATCAACATGATCGAGAAGGCCAACGCCGCCGGCGGCGATGTCACCGCGCAGCTGCTGCCGCGCCCGATCGGTCTGATCATGGGGTTGCAGCTGAGTGCCAACCCATTCGTGCTCTACCCCAGTTATCGCGAGATCGCCGACCTGCCGCTGGCCGAGCGGGTGGCCGAGATGCGCAAGCCCGAGGTCCGCGCCCGCATCCTGGCCGACAAGCCCGGCGTGGGGCACCCGATCCTCGTCGTCACGCAGATGTGGGACTGGATCTTCCCGCTCGGTGACGAACCCGACTACGAACCCGACCCCTCGACCAGCATCGGCGCCCGGGCCCGGGCTCGCGGGGTGCACCCGATGGAAGAGGCCTACGACCGGCTGCTCGACGACGACGGCCGGGCCATGCTGCTGGTCGCGACCAGCAACCTGGAGAACAACTCACTGGACACCGTGGGCAACTTGCTGCATCGCGAGGATGTGGTGCTGGGTCTGGGCGACGGCGGCGCACACTACGGAATGATCTGCGACGCAAGCTATTCGACGTACTTCCTGGCGCACTGGGCACGCGACCGCAAGTCCGGCCGCTTCGAGGTGCCCGAGGCCGTCCGCCGACTCACCTCGGTGCCGGCCCGCGTTGCCGGTCTCGGCGACCGCGGCCGCATCGCTGTCGGCTACAAGGCCGACCTCAACGTCATCGACCACGCGGCGCTGCGGATCCACAAGCCGGTGATCACCCACGACCTGCCCGCCGGTGGCCGCCGACTGGACCAGACCGCCGACGGCTACGTCGCCACGATCGTCACCGGAGAGGTGATCGCCGAGAACGGCGTGCCCACCGAGGCGCGGCCCGGCAAGCTGGTCCGCGGCCGTCAGTCGGTGCCTGCCTGATTCCACTCGCCCCATTGGCGGCCTCCTGGGCCGGGGGGTGCGCTAACCGGACAGCGAGTCGAAGAGCGCGGCCAACTGATCCGGCGACA
>NZ_DATNJW010000107.1:0-4007 GCF_035603715.1 Mycobacterium sp.
TGGGTCTGCTCATCGACGACCTACTGCTGCTGGCGCGGCTGGACGCCCAACGCCCGATCGAGCGCAAACTGGTGGATTTGCTGGCGCTGGCCACTGATGCCGTACACGACGCGCGGGCGGTGTCGCCCAATCGAACGATCACCATCGACGTGGTGGACGGTCCCGGTACCCCCGAGGTGCTGGGCGACGAGGCCCGGCTCCGTCAGGTTCTCGGCAACTTGATGACCAACGCCCTGCAGCACACCCCCGAAACCGCCGACATCATCGTGCGGGTCGGCACCACCACCGACGACTCGATTCTGGAGGTCGTCGACGAGGGTCCCGGCATGAGTCAGGAAGACGCACAGCGAGTCTTCGAGCGGTTCTATCGCACCGACTCGTCGCGCGCGCGCAGCAGCGGCGGTAGCGGACTGGGGTTGTCGATTGTGGACTCGCTGGTCCACGCCCACGGCGGAACCGTGAACGTCACCACGGCACCCGGGCAAGGATGCCGCTTCTATGTCAGCCTGCCGCGTATAGCCGATGTGCCCGCAAAGGCAGGATCGGCCCGGTAAATAAACAGTAGGCTCCCGACGATGGCGACTCCCAACAACGATTCAACCGGCGCTGAGGACTCAGTGCCCGCGATCGCGGCGTTGTTCGAGGCTGAACGGTATGAGGTGCAAAGCATCTTGGGGCATTCCCTATCGCTGATCAGCATCTTGGTGGCCTACTCCACCGTGGTCGGCGCCGCGTGGGCGACCAGACCAGACACCGTCCCGCACTCTTTGGTCCCGGTAGTACCGATACCGGTGTGGCTGGTCATAGCCTGGCATTCGCAATTGAACAGTCGTGTCTACGCGCACAATCAGGCGATCGTCCTGCTCGAGCAGAAGCTGCTGGATCACATCCCCAGCATCACGTACCCGACGAGGTTGTGGCTCGGTCATACCGGTGGGCGGCTGGTGAATGAGATCCCAATTCTGTTGAAAGAAAAGAGATATGCGATCGCCGCGGCCTCGATTATCACCTACGGCGGACTGCTGGCCGTTGTGTTGGCTCTGACAATCGCGAGTGTTGTCGTGCCGATCTTCGTCAACCATGACTGGCAAGAGCTCGCCTGCGCGATGTCGGTTGTGTATGCGGCCGTGTTCGTCCTACTCGCCGCTTCGTACAAGTCGACGTTCGGGATCAACATCGACACGATGGACGAGTGGGCAAAATCGGCCCACATGTCGTTTCCCACACTGTTCAGGACTGAGCACAGTTATCGCGAACGAGGCTGAGCCGCCCGGCGTTAGCTCAACTCGGCAAGTGCCGCTTTGATTTTCGCCTGCGCCTCGTCGAGGGATTCCGCAGAGGGGTTGCGGTCGACGTTGGCGAAGCCGAAATCGCTTAGGCTCTTCGCCGGGAAGACGTGGACGTGCAGGTGCGGCACCTCGAGCCCGGCGATGATCACCCCGGCCCGGTCAGCCTCGAACGCTTTGGTGACCGCTTTACCGACCAACTGGGCGACGGACATGATCCGGCCGAACACCGCCGGCTCGATGTTCTGCCATTGATCGATCTCGGCTCGCGGCACCACCAGCGTGTGGCCCTGGGTCATCGGCTCGATGGTCAAGAAGGCAACGACCTCGTCGTCCTCGTAGACGAACCGTCCGGGCAGTTCGCCGTTGATGATTCTGCTGAAGATAGTGGCCATCGCTTCAGCATATGTTGTGCGGCCAGCGCCTAGGCCGGGCCGCCGTCGAGTAGCGCGGAAATCTCGCCCACCGACCACGGCGGTGCATCGTGATAGTCGCGGTAGCCGATCAGGTCCGGCGCTGCCTTTGGGAATCGACCCACGAAACCCCCTGAAGCGGCGAAGATTTCGCCGGTGAGATGGGTGGCGAGCTCGCTGGCCAGATAAACGTAGGTCGGCGCGGCGTAGTCCGGTCCCGCGACGTCCAGCGAACCCCGCATGGAGACTTCGTCGAGCAATCCTCGGCGGTGCAGCTCGGTGATGTGGGAAACGTAGTCCGGCCCGGTGGACAACCGGGTCTTGGCGCCGGGGCACACCACATTGGCCCGTACGCCATGCTCTTTCAGCTCGGCGGCGATCGCCAGAGTGAGGCTGTTGACCGCGCCCTTGCCGGCCGGATAGCCCGTGCCGCCATAGTCGCCCAGGAACGCGAACGAGCCGCTGTTGACGATGCTGCCGCCGCCCCGCGCGACCATCTTGGGGGCGGCGGCCCGGCAGGTGGCGAACACCGTGCCCAGATGCGCGTCGAGCAGCTCGGCGAACTGCGCTGAGCTGATATCGAGGATGGACGAGCCCGGCGGCTCGGCGATGCCGGCGCAGTTGATCAGGATGTGGATGCCGCCGAACTCGTCAATGCACCTGTCCACCAACGATTCTGCGATCTGCTGATCCGACGCCGAACCGGGATGGGCAACGGCATGCCCGCCGCCGGCAGTGATGCCGTCCACGGTCGAGTTGGCAGCGTCGGCATCTCGGCCGTTGACCACCACACCGGCGCCGTGCTGCGCCAACAATGCCGCGACAGCCGCGCCGATGCCCCGTGACCCGCCGACCACGACTGCGCCGCGGCCGGCGAGCAGTGAGGTCACTCCTCGTTGCCGAAGGTCATCATGTCGAGGTTCCAGTAGCCGCGCATGTTCGCGATCAATCCGGCGTCGTTGACGCGGTAGGTGAACACGCCCCGCACGCTGCTGATGATCCCGTTGTCAAACTTGCTGCGCAGCACCAAGATATGCGCGACCTCGTTGGGGTCGCTGGACGGAAACGTCTCCTCGCAGGTGATCTGCAACTGGTTGGCGGCGATGTTGGTGTCGTAGAACTCGGCCACGCCGTCCTTGCCCCGCACGCCGGTGCCTTCGGGGTTGGTCACGGACTTGCCGATCGGATCTTCGACCACAACGTCGTCGGCCATCAGGGCCAACCAGCCCTCGCGGTCGTGGGCCTGCACGCAGCGCCACGACGACTGGGAAGCGGCGAGCGCGGGGGACTTTTCAGCGGTTTCGGCCGACATGATGTTTACCGGTCGGCGTCCGTGTAGCGGATGACGCCGCGAATGTTCTTGCCGTCCAGCATGTCTTTGTAGCCGTCGTTGATCTGCTCCAGCTTGTACTGGCGGGTGATCATGTCGTCGAGGTTGAGCTTGCCGGCTTTGTACATCGACAGCAGCTGGGGGATGTCGTACTGCGGGTTACCGCCACCGAAGATGGTGCCCTGCAAGTTCTTTTGCATCAGGGTCAGCATCGCCAGGTTCAGGGTGACGTTGGTGTCCACCAGGCTGCCGATGGCGGTCAGCACGCAGGTGCCGCCCTTCTGAGTCAGGATCAGGTAGTTGTCGACGTCGGCACCCTGCAGCTCGCCGACGGTGACGATCACCTTGTGGGCCATCAGGCCGTAGGTCACATCCATCATTCCGCCCATGGCGGCGAAGATGTCGGGGTAGACGTGCGTGGCGCCGAACTTCAGGGCCTGGTCGCGCTTCCACTCGACCGGATCGATCGCGAAGATGTAGCGCGCGCCCGCCGTAACGGCACCCTGCAGCGCTGCCATACCCACACCACCGACGCCGACGATCGCCACGTCCTGACCCGGCCGGATGTCGGCGGTGCGAACCGCCGAACCGTAGCCGGTGGTGACGCCGCAACCCACCAGGGCCGCAACCTCGAACGGCACCGACTCGTCGATCTTCACGACCGAACTCTTGTGCACCACCATGTAGGGCGAGAACGTCCCCAGCAACGTCATCGGGAAGACGTCTTTGCCGCGGGCCTGGATCCGGAACGTGCCGTCGGATACCGCTGCGCCGTTGAGCAGCCCGGCACCGAGGTCGCACAGATTGCGCATGCCGGCCTGACAGGTCGGACAGTGGCCGCAGGACGGGATGAACGACAGCACCACATGGTCGCCCGGTGCGATGTCCTCAACGCCTGGGCCGACTTCGGTGACGATGCCGGCGCCCTCGTGGCCGCCGAGAACCGGGAAGCCGCCCATCGGGATGCCGCCGGTCACC
>NZ_DATNJW010000108.1:0-6447 GCF_035603715.1 Mycobacterium sp.
CCCAGGTGAGCGTGGCGAGATCGAAGGCGTACACCGCGCGCCGCACCTCACGCCACTGCCGATCGTGTCCGTGCAACCAGCTCCACAGGTAGCCGACAACCGGCCGGCGAATCAGGATCGACACCGCGAAAACCGCGGCCCAGATCAGCGACGTCCAGATGCCGAGCAAGAAGTAACCCTTGGACTCCCCCAGTAGATAGGCGATCAGCACGCAGACGGCGACGCCGATGAGCCCGGACACCGCCGGCTGGACCGACTCGCGCCGCGCCAGTCGCCACAACAGGATCAGCGTGGCGACGCCGAGCGCCGCGCCGGCCGCCGCGGCCAGGCCCATCAGCCGCGAGGTGCCCACGAAGACCAGCACCGGCACTGACGAGTAAATGATCCCCGCGACGCCGCCCAGCTGTTCCATCACCCGGTCGGCCGGGGTGCGGTCGGCGTCCGCCGTCTCCACTTCGCCGTCGACGGCGTCAGCCGTGTCGCCGGCGTCTGTCGCACGCTTCACCGAGAATGCCTCACCGCTGAATCTCGTAATGCGGGTTGTAAATCGCCTTGGCGCCGTTCTCCAGCTTGCCGAGCCGACCCTGCACCCGCAGCGTACGGCCCGACTCGATCCCGGGAATCCTGCGCTGCCCCAACCACACCAACTCGATGGTGTCGGTTCCGTCGAACAGCTCGGCGCGAACACCGTCGGCGCACCCTTTGCCCTTGCATTCCACGCTGCGCAGCGTTCCGACCACCGTGACCTCCTGGCCGCGCTCGCAATCGATGGCCCGCTGCGCGCCGGTCGTCACCGCCTCGTCGCACAAATCCTCGGCATCACGCTGCTCGGGGTCCTCGGTCAACCGCCGAGTCAGCCGGCGCAGATAACCTTCTGCCGCCATGGCCTCTCCTGAGCGTCGTCAATGGTTCGTACCGGACCGGGTACGCCGATCCTCTCACGACAACGGACGCCGTAGACCGGATGGTTCCCCAAACGCCAAGCGTCGCCCAGGCAATATCTAGGGGTGGCAATCGACCTTCGCGCAGTGCGCGCCGTCGTGCTGCCGGGAACGGGGTCCGACGACGACTACATCACCCGGGCATTCGGCGGACCGCTGTGCGACGCAGGAGCAACCTTGCTCGCGCCGCCCCCGCAGCCGACCCGATTGATCGCCGGCTATCTGAGTGGATTGGATGACGCCGCCCGCGAGGGTCCGATCGTGGTCGGCGGTGTGTCGATCGGCGCGGCGGTGGCCGTTGCGTGGGCGCTGCGGCATCCCGAGCACACCGTCGCGGTGCTCGCCGCGCTGCCTGCCTGGACGGGTGCACCAGGCAGTTCGCCGGCCGCGATCGCGGCGCGGTACTCGGCTCAACGGCTGCGCGAGGACGGCCTGGAAGCGACGACGGCGCAGATGCGTGCGTCCAGCCCGGCGTGGCTGGCCGACGAGCTGACCCGGTCGTGGCGAAGCCAGTGGCCGCATCTGCCCGACGCGATGGACGAGGCGGCCGGTTACGTAGCCCCGACCGACGCCCAATTCCAGCGGCTGGCAGTGCCGATGGGAGTCGCCGCGGCGGGCGACGACCCGATCCACCCGCTCGACGTCGGGCGGCACTGGGCCGCCGCCGCGCCGCACGCAGCGCTACGCACGGTCACCCTGGATCAGATCGGCGCGGACCCGGCCGCGCTCGGTGCCGCCTGTCTGGCGGCGCTTAACGACGCCTGAGCTAGCCGCTGGTGCCGCGCAACTGCTGCATCGCCGACCCTGAAGCACTGCGGCGCTCGGCTGGTGCGGGCGCGCCTCCTTGGTCCACGACGTCAGGCTCCGTCGGCTCGACCGGCTGTTCACCCGCCGCGCCCTGGGCGGCCGCCGCCTCACGCAGTTGCGTCGCCATCGGCTCGGGCAGCTGCACCGGCAGCGGCGTGCGCACCGGCAACGGGGTATCGCCGCGCCGAATCACCGTGTCCATCAGCGCGTTTCGCGCTTCCTCGGTCAGCGCGTCCACGGTCTCGGCCGAGGCGTTCACCACACAGCGGATCATCCAGCGGTAGCCGTCGACCCCGATGAACCGGACCACACCGGCGGCGGTGCCGACCACCTCACGGCCCCAGCGGCCGTCCTGAATGCTCACCTCTGCGCCGTCCTTGCGCAGCGACTCGGCCAGTTCGCCGGCCACTTCTCGCCACAGACCGCCGGTCTTGGGAGCGGCGTACGCGGCGATGGTGAAGCGACCGTGGGCCGTCACCACCCACACCGCGCTCGGGACGCCGGTCTCGGTGAGTTCAACCTGTAACTGGGCCCCCGGGGGCAGCGGCAGCAGCACCGCGCCAAGATCGAGGCGGGCCTCGGTTGCCGCCGCGGCGTCGTCGAAATCCTCGATGTCGAATGGGCCGTCGAGGTCGTCGGCAACCGGCTTCTCGACCGAGGCATCGGGCTTGCGGTGTGTGCCCACGGATTCCGGCTCGTCGACTGGCTGCTCTTTGGGTTTACGTCTTCCGAATGCCATCAGCCGCGCCGCTCCTCGTCATCGCTTCGTCCCCTGGCTGTCACAAACTCGCGTGTCCGCCGGAGGAGCCGTGGCCGCCGTCGCCACGCGTGGTCTCGCCCAGTCCGGCCTCGTCGAACGAGGACACCTCGACCAGATCGACCAACTCGACGCGTTGCACCAGCAACTGGGCGATCCGGTCGCCACGGTGGACGACAATCGGCGCCGCAGGGTCGAGATTGATCAGCGAAAGCTTGATCTCACCACGGTAACCCGCATCGATGGTGCCGGGGCTGTTGACGATCGAAAGTCCCACCCGCGCAGCTAATCCGGATCGCGGATGCACCAGCCCCACCATCCCGACCGGGATGGCCACCGCGATCCCGGTTCCCACCAGCGCGCGGTGTCCGGGCGCCAGCTCGATGTCTTCTGCGCTGTAAAGGTCCACGCCGGCATCACCGTGGTGGGCCCGGGCGGGCAGCGGAAGCCCGGGGTCGAGACGAACAACCGCCAGACTGGTCGACACGGGGCCACAGATTACCCTTGACCGGGTGTCAGGGACGCCAGTCACGCCGCAAAGCGTGCGGTATCGCGAGCGGTTGTGGGTGCCGTGGTGGTGGTGGCCACTGGGTTTCGGCCTGGCTGGGCTGATCGCCGTCGAGGTCAACATGGGCGTGCCGAGCCTGCCGGACTGGCTCCCGTTCGCGGTGTTGTTCGTGGTGGCAGCCGGGGCGTTGTTGTGGCTGGGCCGCGTCGAGGTCCGGGTTACCGCCGGTGACGGCGAAGTCGAATTATGGGCCGGCGAGGCGCATCTGCCGGTCACCGTGATCGCCCGGTCGGCCGACATTCCCCGCTCGGCGAAATCCGCGGCGCTCGGGCGCCAACTCGATCCGGCGGCCTACGTGCTGCACCGCGGCTGGGTCGGCCCGATGGTTCTGGTGGTTTTGGACGACGCCGACGATCCGACGCCGTACTGGCTGGTGAGCTCCCGCCACCCCGAGCGGGTGTTGTCGGCGTTGCGCAGCTAGTCGGCAACTTCGGCGACCATCAAGTCAGGCCGCGCAATCCGTACAGATCATCACGCCGCCCTTTTCACTGGCCAGGCGACTGCGGTGTTGCACCAGAAAGCAGCTCGAGCAGGTGAACTCGTCGGCCTGCTTGGGAATCACCCGGACCGACAACTCTTCGCCGGACAAGTCGGCGCCAGGCAGCTCAAAGGACTCGGCGGACTCTGACTCGTCGACGTCAACGACCGCCGACGCCGCTTCGTTTCGCCGTGCTTTGAGCTCCTCCAAAGAGTCCTCTGAAACGTCATCGGTTTCGGTACGCCGTGGGGCGTCGTAATCAGTGGCCATCGTCTGTCCCCTCGTAACCCTGCAAGCAAAGCTTTGTACCAGCGTCGAACGCATCCGCAAAACGATTCGTGCCCGTATCGCAGACTCTTCGAGTGTGATTTACGTCACACTACGTATTTAGCCGCGCTACCTCGCGCTAAACACCGGGCCTTAGAGTGCGTACGTGGTCGCGCAAATCACTGAAGGTACAGCGTTCGACAAGCACGGTCGCCCCTTTCGCCGTCGCAACGCCCGGCCCGCCATCGCGCTGCTGATCGTGCTGCTGGTGGCCAGCGCGGTGGTGTGGACGATCGCGCTGACCCGTCCGGCGGAGGTCCACGAGGCCACGGTGTGCAATCCGCCCCCCGAGCAACCAGATCCCGCACAGCCGCATCTGGGCACCCCGGTGTCGCGAAGCACGATGGTCAACGTCGCGCCGGCCAAGCTGGCCGACGCCAAAGTACGCGTGCTCAACGCCAGCGGGCGCGGCGGCCAGGCCGCCGACGTCGCTGGCGCGCTGCGCGACCTGGGATTCCCGCAGCCGGTTGCGGCCAACGACCCGGTCTACACCAAAACGCGGCTGACCTGCCAGGGGCAGATCCGCTTCGGCGAGGCCGGGCAGGCCAGCGCCGCGGCGGTGTGGCTGGTGACGCCGTGCGCCGAGCTGTACCGCGACGACCGCGCCGACGATTCCGTCGACCTGGCGATCGGCACGGAGTTCGGCGCGCTGGCGCACAGCGATGACATCTCCGTGGTCCTCGCCGGCCTACGCCCGGGCGCCACCGAGCCGGCCGATCCCGCGCTGCTGGCCAAGATCCACGCCGGCAAATGCTGACCGCGGCCGGTTAGCCCGGAATCGGGGCCAGGCCGTCGAATTGCGCCAGCGCAGCCAGCAACTGATCGGCGATGCCGGGCGCCGCGGCGACCACCAGAGCCGCGTTGCGCTCCGGGTCCCCCGGCTGCGGCAACACCACCCGCGCGCCGGCCTCCGCGGCGATGAGCGCCCCCGCTGCGCTGTCCCACACATGTAGACCGTGCTCGTAGTAGGCGTCGAGCCGGCCGGCCGCAACCATGCACAAATCCAGTGCCGCAGAGCCGATCCGGCGTACATCGCGGACCACCGGCAGGATCTTCGACACCAGTTCCGCCTGGACCGTGCGGCGTCGCGTGGAGTAGGCGAACCCGGTGCCTACCAGCGCCAGCGACAGGTCGTCGACGGCGCTGCACCGCAGCGGGCGGGTGCCTTCTGCGTCGGTGACGTGTGCGCCCTGTCCGGTGGCCGCCGAATACAGCCGCCCGCCGACCACATCAGCGACCGAGCCGGCCACCGAGACACCGTCGACCTGCGCGGCCACCGACACTGAATACGACGGGATTCCGTAGACGAAGTTCACCGTGCCGTCGATGGGGTCCAGCACCCACGTCACCGCGCCGGCGGCGGCGGTCGCCGGATCGGTGGGGCCGCCGATTTCCTCGCCGAGAATGGCATCACCGGACCGCAGCTGCGCCAACCGATCACGCAGCAGCCGTTCGGTTTCGGTGTCCACGACGGTCACCGGATCAGTTGGGGTCGTTTTGGATTGCACTGCGGCATCGCCGTCCGTGCCCGCGTCGGCGCCGAAGACCTCGGCGCGGCGTCGCCGGACGAACGCGGCCGCTTCGCCGGCCAGGGTCTCGGCCACCGTCCGCAGCTGCCCCACTTGGTTCTCAGGTGTGCTCACCGACCCATCGCATCACAGGTATTGCCGGGTTCAGCAACGTCCGGGTAACCGGCCGACCAACCGCCCAGCTACGCACTAGGGTTTGGTCGACGCGTACCTCTCGCCGAGGAGATTCGATGACCACTGCCGACCCGACCGACCCCTCGCCCGCCATCGGAGGCACCGAGACGCCGCCACGCCGCGGCTTCGGCGTCGACGTCGGCGGCAGTGGCATCAAGGGCGGCATCGTCGACCTGGACACCGGCGAACTGGTCGGCGACCGCTACAAGCTGCTGACGCCGCATCCGGCGACTCCGTCGGCCGTGGCCAAGACGATCGCCGCTGTCGTCAACGAATTCGGCTGGACCGGCCCGCTCGGCGTGACCTACCCCGGCGTCGTCACCAACGGCATCGTCCGTACCGCCGCCAACGTCGACAAGAAGTGGATCGGCACCGACGCCAGCGAGATCATCAGCGCCGGCCTGAACGGTCAGGAGGTCGTGGTGCTCAACGACGCCGACGCCGCCGGACTCGCCGAGGAGCGCTACGGCGCGGGCAAGGACACGCACGGCGTGGTGGTGCTGCTCACATTCGGGACCGGAATCGGGTCGGCGGTCATTCACAACGGGATATTGCTGCCCAACACGGAGTTCGGCCATCTCGAGGTCGGCGGCAAAGAAGCCGAACACCGCGCAGCGTCCTCGGTGCGGGACAAGCGTGGCTGGAGCTACGAAAAGTGGGCCAAGCAGGTGACGAAGGTGCTGGTCGCCATCGAGAACGCGATGTGCCCGGAACTGTTCATCGCCGGCGGCGGAATCAGCCGAAAGGCCGACAAATGGGTGCCGCTGTTGAAAAACCGGACTCCGGTGGTTGCCGCAGCCTTGCAGAACACCGCCGGAGTCGTCGGCGCGGCGATGGCGGCGACGCGCGACGTGACGCACTGATTT
>NZ_DATNJW010000109.1:0-7209 GCF_035603715.1 Mycobacterium sp.
AACCGATGACTGCGGCTGCGCTCAGGGTGCGCTTGGCCGCCGGGTCAAGCCGGTCGATGCGGGCGGCGATGGTCGCCTGCAAGGTGGCTGGCACACTGACCTCGCCAACATCGGTGGTCGATTCGTAGGCGTTGCGGTTACCCCGTAGCACCCCGCGCTCGGCCAGGTCGCGCACGATCTCCTCGGCGAAGAAGGGGTTGCCGGCGGCCTTCTCGGCAATCATAGTGATCACCTCGACGACCGAGGGGTTCGACCCGAGCAGCTCTGAAACCAAGGCTGCCGTTTCCGAATCACTCAGCGGCGCAAGGGCGATGGTTTGCGCGCCGTGCACCCGAGCCAACGCCTCCTCGTACTCTGGTCGGTAGGTGACCAGGACCAGCGAGGGCGTCTGCGGGATCACCGTGAGGAACTCGGTCAGCATCGACTCGCTTGCCTTATCGATCCAGTGCGCATCCTCCACGACGTAAACCGCCGGCACCTGGCGGGCTAACGAGGCGGCATTGACCAGCGCGGTCAACCGCCGCCGCCGGGCATCCGGATCGATCTTGGGCAGTTCGACATCGGGATCGGCGATGCCCAACAGGTCATCGAAGAGCAGCATGTCCTCGGGGTCGGCATCCGGCACTCGGGAGCGCAGTCGGTCACGACCCGCTGGGGCATCCAGGCCACGGACCCCGATGGCCGCGCGCAGCAGCTGCGCCACGACATGGAAGGGAACGTCGCTCGCGTGCGATTCGCAGTAGGCGCTGAACACCTCTACTTCGCGACCAGCCGCGATCGCCGCCACCTCACGCACCAGACGGCTCTTGCCGATACCCGGTGATCCCACCACCGTGATCACCGCACCGTGACCGTCAATCACACGTTCCAACAGACCTTCGACGGCGGCCATCTCCCAGCGCCGACCAACAAGGTTCGACTCGGCACGCCCGACAGCGTGACGCCCCTCCGGTACGCCCAGCAACCGCTGGGCGGCCACTGGCTCGTCGGAGCCCTTGATCTGAAGCAGCTCAGATTCGCCCAGAGTCGCAGCGGCCTCCACAAGTCGCGCTGTCGACGCGCTCAGCATCACCCCACCCGGGGGCGCCACCGCCTCCATCCGTTGCGCCATGCCAACCTGCTCACCGACGGCGGTGTAACCCAAAGCCCTGGAACCGATCTCACCGGCAATCACCTCGCCGGAGTTCAGGCCTACCCGCAACTGCAGCCCAACACCGTCGCGCTCTTGCACGTCGCCGGCAAGCCGCTGGGCCTCTTTCTGAATACCCAACGCCGCCAAGCAGGCACGAAAAGCGTGATCCTCCAACGCCACCGGCGCACCGAACACCGCCATGATCCCGTCGCCGGTGAACTTGTCCACAGTGCCGCCGTAACGCTGCACCACCGTCGAGGCATGATTGACCAGCTGGGTCATGATCTCGCGGAGGCGTTCCGGGCCCACCGCCGCGGCGATGTCCATCGAGTGCACCACATCGGCGAACAGGACGGTCACCTGCTTGTACTCCGCGCGGCTATCCAATTCGGTGACGGGAGCACCACAGCCGTCGCAGAATCGGGCGCCGTCCCGCGGTTCTGTGCCACACGTGCGGCATGCGGTCGCTGCGGTCATCCGACCCTCCGCCGGCCCCCGGATTCCTGGTTCACCAGCATAGGACGCCAGACGTCGCAGAAGCCTGATTCAGACCACGATCATCGGTGGTTGCGCCAGCGCCGCCTAGCCGAGCCGCTCGATGATGGTCGCGTTGGCGATCCCGCCGCCCTCGCCCATCATCTGCGCCCTAGCGCTTACCACGTCTGAGGCATTGAGACACTCGAAGGCCGGCCAGGATTCAAAGCCAGGTCGCGACCTGAGTCAGGTCACACGACGGCCGGACTGCAACCGGGCAGCCATCGAATTTGTCGAATCTGGGAAATATGAGTAATTGACCTGGGAGTTACCTGGAAATATGATAGTAATTGACCTCACGATTATAGGTGCTTGCCCGGCAGCGATAGCCATCAAGAAAGCGTTATGATTTTGTCCGCTTGCATTAAGAAAATGTAATCCGTCAGGAATACATAATGAACGTCGTGACGACGGTCACTACATGTTGCGGGGAGCTGCACAAATCGCTATACAAGATGCAGCGCAGCACCTGCGCGACCGATGATCTTAGGCAGTCAAAATCGCTTACTTACGTGGTGGATTGCGTGCCTGTACGCATACGTGGCTGTGAATGATCACAGATAGGAACATAATAATTAAAGATGTGCAGCAAGTCGTACGGGAAATATCCCGGGAAATATCCGGAGTGTCTTGGAAGCGATTTTTCGCCGATTGCCCCTGCGGTAGTGATCTCAATCGGTTGTTAGGGGGAATCGATGCCACTCGGTAACGCGCTGCAAGCACTAATCATGCTGGCCGTAGTCTTGATCGGCTCGGTGTTTTTCGGAAACATCTTCCGTCGGATTAAGCAGCCCGCGGTCGTCGGAGTAATCTTCTTTGGCATTGTGATGGGTACAATTCTGGCCCTCACTCCTGATTCCATAAAGTCTGTGTTGCTTTCGGCGACCTCGAAATCTCTCATCGACGCCGTGGGCCAAGCGGGCCTCTTGTTACTGATGTTCCTGGTCGGAATCGAGCTGCGTACTTACAGCAAATCAACATCAACCGAGCGGTCACCACTGTGGCAACTGGTGCCCTGTGTGGTGGCTCCGATCGTCGTCTGCGCAGCTGCAGCCGTGCCCTTCGCGCGCCAACTTGTTGGCCCACAAGGCAACTCGCTACAGGCGTGGGTGTTCGTCGGTGTGGCGCTGAGCGTCACGGCAGTTCCTGTTCTCGTGCTACTCATCCAAGATCTAGGGGTCCCAGCGCCCATCCCAGCGGTCGGGCTACGAATTGCCGTCACGGCTGATGCGACGGCATGGGCACTGGTGACCGCGTTGATCTTGTTGACCACCGACTTGGACTCGGTCTCGGTGACTGCCGTATGTGCCGGCGTCGCCTTGCTCGTCACAGTGATGCTTGTGCTGCCTCGGATCCTCCGACGGTGGTTCCAGGAGAATCAGCAGAGTGCTCCGTTTGTAGTAGCGATGTTCGCCTACGCGCTTACCGGAGCGGCAGCGACGCAGATATCCGGCTTCCACCCTGCCATCGGTGCCGTGATTGCCGGTCTGTTCTTCCCAGCGGGGCTGGCCAACGAGGCATCGCAGCGGGCCTTAGCCACGGTTGCTGACGTGCTCATTCCAGCGTTCTTCGTTTCCAGCGCGCTGTCTGTGCCGCTGGAAACTCTCGCGGATCTGATTCGATGGAGCGGTCTGCTGTGCCTGGTGACCCTCACCATCGCCGCCTTCGGTTCAAAGGTCGCGGTCGGACTCCTGGCCGGCAAGATGCAACGCTGGCCGCTAACCACCTCAGCTCAACTTGGCATCGCGCTGAACTGTCGCGGCATCACCGAACTCGCCATTGCGTCGGTCGGTCTCCAAGCCCACTTGATCGGTCCCTATGCGTTTGCGATGTTGGGTGCGCTTGCCATCGTGACGACCGCAGTGACGGCTCCGCTGTACCGCGCGGTCAACAACCGCGCGCACGCTCATACGTCACCCGCGGACGTCGGGCATGTGGCGCATGTGGCGTGACCCGGAATGGTTGATCCCAGGTTCATGAGAGTCTTGCGGCCCAAGTTGTGGGCGGGGAGGCTCGACGAAGATTGTGGCGCCCAGGACGCGACATCGCGCCGGCAGTCAACGATTCGCCGCGGACGGGGCCGGCCGCGCATGCGACTCGGCGTCGTCGCGCTGATGGGGCTCGTTGCCTGCGCAATGGCCGCGTCGGTCGTGTTGTACGTCAATGGCGCCGCATCCCAACGTATTCCAGCTCATAGCGTGGCCACCAGCGGCGGCACAACGGTGACGCTGGATGCGGTGAGCATTTCAAACAATTACCGCGAGCTCGTCGGCGACCTCATCATTAAGCCCGGACCTGCGTTGGTGGATCCGGCGACCGACAGCCTCAAGCAAGACCTCACTGTGGCAGTCACATCCGCGACGACGCCGATCAGGCGCACTTACTCCAGAGGCATGTTGCCCGGTGTTTTCCCTGTTCCGCTGACCTTGGCGCACGTCGTCGAACGCTGGCCGTTCGATAGCTATGACACCGGGCCGATCACGGTTGAAGTGTTCACGGGCCCTCAGCAACTGCCGGAACGCGCCAACCTGACATTCGTCGATGGGCTGAGCGGCTGGAAAGTGCACGTGGCTCGCGTGAACAACGCCAATGCGTCGTCACCCTATCAAGTCCAATTGCAACGCTCACCGAGCACGATGCTCTTCGCGATGGTCATCCTGTGCATCTTCGTGGCGATCGCGACAGTTGGCTTATTCGTTGCAATTCAGACGATTCGCGACCCACGCAGGTTTCAAGCGCCGATGACAACCTGGTACGCAGCGATGCTCTTTGCGGTGGTACCGCTGAGAAACGCACTTCCGGGCTCGCCCGCGTTCGGCAGCTGGATCGATCTCACGATCGTGCTGTGGGTCATGGTGGCTTTAGTGATCTCGATGCTGCTCTACATCGCGGCCTGGGTGCGATCGACATCTCAGACAGGAGGCAAAGTCGACGCCAGAACCCCCGCGCTTTAGTCCAAGGCGGGACCTCTGCCAATGAGGCCAGAGCGCATCTGATCTAAAGCTTCCCTGTCCTCATATCCTCGCCGATCTTGAGAATAGGAGTCTGGTTCTCTGGCTGAACTCGGTCCCACAGGCTGCCCTTGCCTAGCCTTTGCCCCGAGTGCTCTTCTCTCCTGAACCACTCCTCGGCACTCCTGATCCGATTCGGGTGTATCTCGTCGAGCAGAGCGTAGTTTCGCTCGACGATCCCGTGCTTCCACAGATTCCAGAATCCCGTGAAGTTATCGCGAACGCTCATGGTGCTCTTGTCATTTGGGTCCGCGTTGTACCCGGCCGGCGCATGTGCGAGCGGACTGAGCGGACCGTTCTTCCAGTACGTCTCCAGATCGGTGTCGATGTAGCGTGCCGGATGCCCGGTGACCTTCTCGAATGCCGCAGCGAGGTCGGCGTAGGCAATGTGGTCGATAGCGACTTCGAGGTTCATGCCGCTGGCGCGCTCGGGATGGTCGAAGAGCCAACGAACGTAATATCCGCAATCCTCAAGTGACACATGGGGCACGGCTCCCGCACCGAGTGGGACTCGCCACGTCACGACACCGTCTTCGACGGTCGGTGTCATCGGCGTCCGGGGAGCGATGGCCATCTCGATATAGGGACCCGTCGTGAAGAGCGCTGCTCCCATCCGGCCCTTGTTCGCCCGATTCTGAAACAAGATCCACTCGCCCACACGCCCCTTGCCGTCGTAATGACCGGTGCGGAACGTGGAGTCATATCCCGACTTCTTGAGCCCGTAGTCCAGGTTTCCGTAGACGAAGAATTTGACTCCTTCTTCGATGGCTATCTCGTAACTGCGGAGCGCCCAGTAGATTTCGGTTTTCTCGCCGGTATTGAACCCGTCGATGTTGACGAATGCGCCGTCGCAACCGCGGAATCCTTCCCGCAAGATGGCTTCGTCGGCGAAGGAGCCCTCCAGGACCGAAACGTTGTCGAGCGCCAGCAGATCGGCGGCTCGTCGCGAGGCGGGGTCGCGGCTAAGGAATCGAACGGAGTACTTCTTGTCGGAGACCAGGGCACGAATGATGGGAATGCCCTGGGCTCCGGTGCCGCCTATGACAAAGATTCTCGAGATGGTTTCAGATGACATCGCTAGCGGTCTCCGTTCATCGAGCGTCAGAGACGCTCGATGATCGTGGCGTTGGCCATACCACCGCCCTCGCACATGGTCTGCAGCGCATACCGGCCGCCACGTTGCTCCAAGGCATTGACCATAGTGGTCATGATGCGAGCGCCGCTGGCGCCCAACGGATGTCCGATGGCGATCGCGCCGCCGTTCACGTTGGTCTTGGCCAAATCGGCTCCGGTGTCCTTGGCCCAGGCCAGCACCACCGGCGCGAACGCCTCATTGACCTCGAACAGGTCGATCTCGGCGAGCGTCAACCCGGCGCGTTGCAGCACTTTTTCGGTGGCCGGAATAACGCCGGTCAGCATGTAGAGCGGATCCGAGCCCACCACAGTGGTGGTGTGAATCCGGGCCAGCGGACGCAAGCCCAGCTTCTTGGCTGCGGCCCCGCTGGTAATCAATACCGCGGCGCTCCCGTCCGACAGCGGTGAAGAGTTACCGGGCGTAATCTCCCAATTGATCTGCGGGAAGCGCTCTCCCACCGCGGGATCGTAAAATGCCGGCTTCAGCCCGGCGAGGGTCTCGACCGTAGTACCGGGACGGATGATCTCGTCGGTGCTCAACCCCGCGATCGGGGCCAGCTCGTTGTCGAAGAGTCCTTCCTTGGTCGCCCGTGCGGCTTTTTCATGGCTGGCCGCGGAGAACTCGTCGAGTTCGGTGCGCGAGAAACCCCAACGCGCGGCGATCAGCTCGGCGCTGATGCCCTGCGGCACCAGGCCTTCGGGGTAACGCTCCTTCATGCCCTGGCCGAACGGGTTGCTGCCCGGCAAAACCGACGTGCCCATCGGCACCCGGCTCATGGATTCCACCCCGGCGGCAACGACCACGTCATACGCGCCGGCGATGACACCCTGGGCGGCGAAGCTGATCGCCTGCTGGCTGCTGCCGCACTGGCGGTCGATGGTGGTACCCGGAACAGACTCCGGAAAACCCGCGCCCAGCAAGGCATTACGTGCGACGTTGACGGCCTGGTCCCCCACTTGGGTCACGGCTCCCGCGATGACATCGTCAATCTGCACCGGGTCCACACCCGTGCGCTGCACCAGCTCGCGCAGACTATGCGCCAGCAGGTCTGCGGGAAGCACCTCGTGCAGTGCACCGCTCGCCTTGCCTTTGCCGACCGGCGTACGTACCGCACCCACGATGACGGCATCTCGATCTTGGTATGCCACGACTCCTCCTTGAGTCCAAGCTAGGTTTATCCAGCTATACTCAGGTGTAACACCTAGGTATACTGTGAGCAACCCAGAACGGAGGTGATCTGTGCCACTCCTGCAAGGCGTGCTGGCCGACCGTGACGCATGGTCCTCAGTTGGTCACTGCTCGATCGAGAAGACCATGTCGGTGCTCGGCACCAAGTCCGCGATGCTGATCATGCGCGAGGCCTACTACGGCACCACTCGATTCGACGATTTCGCCCG
>NZ_DATNJW010000110.1:0-6077 GCF_035603715.1 Mycobacterium sp.
CGACGGCCAGTTTTGGTGAGCACTGGCCAGGGCCTCACCGTCTTCGTCGATCTCGTCCGGCGGCGGCGCGATGCGCACTCCGAGCTGGACCTGCTGCCCGAGCCGCCGGCTGAGTGCGTCGGTGATAGGTGCTCGCAGGTGACGTTCGATCTCGTTCTGGACGAAGCTGCTCGGCACCGACAGCAGAGCAAACCCCTCGACGATGGTGAGCGGCTGGACCAGATTCAGCCACGCGCGCTGCTGCGGTGTCAGCGGTGGAACATACGGCTCACCGTTGATGGCGGCGCTGTCGGTGGCTAGTTCGCCGTTGAGTTCGGAGACGACCGCGCTCCAGACCGTGGCGAAGCTTGATCCGGGGTCCTCGGTCAACGACGGGTCCCCCTGATTTGACGTCGAAGTACAACCGGTACCTGCGACAACGAACTGTCCACATGGTTATCCACAAGTGTGGACAGGACAGCCACTGCCATGCCGCAGCTTACCCCCGACAGCTTGCGGGATCGGCGCTCGATACAACCAACAGAAGTCAGCTGGCTAGCAGGCCGATCTGCCATCCTCGCTTCGTTGTCTAGCGCCGTTTCGGTATGAAACAGCACCGCCCGAAGCTAACAGTTTTCGTCGCTCACGGCCAACCGTTCTGCAACATTCGAAAGGCTTTGAAGAACATTGCTAGGCGGACCGGTGGCGGGTGTGACGTCAGTAAAGGATCAGCGTCTAGAGTGTCGATCGTTCTGGCCAGGTTTGACCGGGCGAACGCCGGTCAGTACCCTCATACAGTCGCCCGAAAGTCGGCGATACGGCTGCGATCCGAGCATCAAGCACGGAGGCTGCGCCGGGTACCAAGCGAGACACAAAGCCTATCGAGGCGTCGTGTGGGAAAGCATGACCCACCGGCCCGGGGAACCGGGTCGAACACGATGCCAGATGCAGCAAGGAGAGAGTCGTGGCAAAGGGCAAGCGGACCTTCCAGCCGAATAACCGGCGCCGTGCCCGCGTGCACGGCTTCCGTCTGCGGATGCGGACCAGGGCCGGCCGGGCCATCGTGTCGAATCGGCGTGGCAAGGGCCGTCGCTCGCTAACTGCTTGATATCCGACCCCGGTGGGACAGCGGTGCTTTCCGCGCGGAACCGCATGACGCGGTCGACCGATTTCGACGCCACGGTCAAGCACGGGAAGCGAGCTGTGCAGCCGGATCTGGTGATCTATATGCGGCGCGCGACAGGTGACCCGAAGCTTGGACTGATCGTTTCGCGATCGGTCGGATCGGCCGTGCAACGCCATCGACTGTCCCGTCGTCTCCGCCATGTGGCGCGTGACGTGATGGATGGATGCGACCGGTCGGAGCACATCGTGATCCGTGCGCTGCCCAGCAGCCGGGACGTCGTCTCCGCCAGATTGGGCGAGGAGCTACGGGCCGGTTTGCGGCGTATCGAGACGATGGGGTCCAAGCGGTGAATGACATAACGTCACGGTGCGCTCGATCCGTACGACGCGCCGAGTCGATGGTCATCCGTGGGTTGATTTTCGTTATCCAGCTTTACCGGCACATGGTGTCGCCGTTGCGACTGCCGACATGCCGTTTCACCCCAACCTGTAGTCAGTACGCGGTGGACGCGCTGGCGGAGTTCGGCTTGGTTCGGGGGAGTTGGTTGGCCGCCGTCCGGTTGGCCAAATGTGGTCCGTGGCATCGGGGAGGATGGGATCCGGTACCGGAGCGCCGGGGAGCCGGGGTCCAAGACTGGGTCGCCCCAGCACCGCTAGGGAAGAGTGATTCTGTTGTCCTTTGATCCGTTCAGCCTCGACTATTTCTATTACCCGGTCTCGGCGATCATGTGGCTCTGGTACAAGGCCTTCTCGGCGGTACCAGGCCTGGGCCCGGCGAGCTTCTTCACCTGGACGCTGTCGGTGATGTTCCTCGTGTTCACCCTGCGCGCGATCTTGTACAACCCGTTCGTCCGCCAGATCCGCACCACCCGCCAGATGCAGGAGCTGCAACCACAGATCAAGGCGCTGCAGAAGAAGTACGGCAAGGATCGCCAGCGGATGGCGCTGGAGATGCAGAAGCTGCAGAAGGAGCACGGGTTCAATCCCATCCTGGGCTGCCTGCCCATGCTGGTGCAGATCCCCGTCTTCCTCGGCCTGTATCACGTACTTCGGTGCTTCAACCGGACCTCGACCGGCATCGGACAGCTGGGTCTTTCGCCCGAGCGCAACCGCGAGTTGGGCAACTATGTGTTCAGCGTCGCGGACGTGAACCACTTCCTCAACGCCAACCTGTTCGGCGCACCGATCGGCGCCAGCATGACGCAACGCGGAGCCAGCCTCGAGGCGTTCAGTGAGTTCAGTCGGCCGGCCGTCGCCGCCGTCGGCGTGCCGGTGATGATCCTGGCCGGCATCGCGACCTACTTCAACAGCCGCGCGTCGGTGGCCCGGCAGAGCGTGGAGGCCGCGGCCAACCCGCAGACCGCGATGATGAACAAGCTGGCGTTGTATGTGTTCCCGCTCGGCGTGGTGGTCGGTGGGCCGTTCCTGCCACTGGCGATCATCTTCTACTGGTTCGCGAACAACATCTGGACCTTCGGGCAGCAGCATTACGTGTTCCGGATGATCGAGCGCGAAGACGAGGAAAAGAAGCGTGAGGCGATCGAGCGGCGGTCCGCGAACGCGCCGGCGCCCGGTGCCAAACCGAAGCGGTCGACGCGAAATCCGTCGGCCGGCGGTAATGGTGCGTCGGCGAGCGACAGTGCTGAGGGGAACGGTGCGGCCGCGGATTCGGCCGCGGGCGGCGAGCCAGTCAGCCGCGCGCCACGGCCGGGCGCGAAGCCGAAGAAGCGCAGACGCTAACCCACGGGCCCGCCGAAGCGACGCGGCGGTTCTGCGGTGCGATCGGACGACAGACTTAACCGGGCGAGGCCCGGGTACGGGAAGGGAAAGAAGCAGATATGACCGATGTCGAAACCAACGGACCTGCCACGCATGAGGCGACGACGCACGAGGACCTGGAGGAGGCCGTCAACGGCTCCGCTCCGGCCGAGGGCGACGGCGAGGGCGATCTGGAAGAGCGCTTGGTCGCCGAGGGAGAAATCGCCGGCGACTACTTAGAGGAACTGCTCGACCTGCTGGACTTCGATGGAGACATCGACCTGGACGTGGAAGGTAGCCGCGCGATCGTCAGCATCGACGGCAGCGACGACTTGGCAAAGTTGGTGGGCCGCAAGGGGGAGGTGCTGGATGCGCTGCAGGAGCTGACCCGGCTCGCGGTGCACCAGAAGACCGGAGTGCGCAGCCGGCTGATGCTCGACATCGCCAGCTGGCGCCGCCGCCGCCGCGAGGAGTTGGCCGCGCTGGGCGACAAGGTTGCCAAGCGGGTGCTCGAAAGCGGCGAACGCGAGGAACTCGCACCGATGACGCCATTTGAGCGCAAGATCGTCCATGACGCCGTCGCAGCGGTCAGCGGGGTCCACAGCGAGAGCGAAGGCGTCGAGCCAGGGCGCCGAGTCGTCGTCTTGGTCGACTGAGCGAGCACCGAGTTACACCTATGTAGTTCGGGCGCGCGCCGGCAGCGGGCACGGAACGGGAGGGATGTTTCACGTGAAACATGTCGATTCCCGTGACCGCGCTGTAGTCGTAGTACCACCACCGCCCGATGCCGCGGGCAAGATCTTCGGCGACCGGATCGGTGTCGCCGAGCGCTACGCGGGGCTGTTGGCGGACATGGGAGTCGAGTGGGGACTCATCGGACCCCGCGAAGTCGAGCGGTTGTGGGACCGCCATCTTTTGAACTGCGCCGCGGTCACCGAGCTGTTGGAGCCGGGGGAGCGGGTGGCGGACATCGGTAGCGGCGCCGGCCTTCCGGGTCTGCCGGTCGCTATCGCGAAGCCTGAAGTCCGAGTGGTGCTGGTGGAATCGCTCTCGCGCCGCGCCGAGTTCCTCCGCATGGCCGTTGCCGATCTGGGTCTCGATGTCGAGGTGATACGCGGACGGGCCGAGGACGCCGCGGTCCGGGAGGCCGCCGGCGGATGCGATGCAGTCGTCTCCCGGGCGGTGGCATCGCTGGACAAGCTGACCCGGTGGAGCCTGCCTCTGCTTCGGCCCGGCGGCCGCATGGTGGCGATCAAAGGCGAGCGTGCCCGCGACGAACTCCTCGAACATCGGCGCGTGATGACCGCGTTGGGCGCATTCGATGCCAGGGTGGTGGAATGTGGCGCGAGCTGTTTGTCCCCACCGACGACGGTGGTGGTTGCGCGGCGAGGGAAGCCGGAAGCGGCCAGGCAACCGTCGCGCCGACGGTCGAAGAGGGAGAGCCTATGAATGCCCCAGATGACCCGTTCGGCCCGGGCGGCGCCGTGGATGTTTCACGTGAAACATCGGAGCTGGACACTCCAATCGGAGCGGCCGCCGAGCGCGCGATGCAAGTGCTCTCCAAGGCCTACCAGCCGTTGAACCGACCCAGCCAGCGCCGCCTGTTCACCATCGCCAACCAGAAGGGCGGCGTCGGTAAGACCACGACCGCGGTGAACCTGGCGGCGGCACTGGCCGTCCAGGGACTCCGAACGCTCGTGATCGATCTCGACCCGCAGGGCAATGCCAGCACCGCGCTGGGCATCACCGAGCGGCACTCGGGGACCCCGTCGTCGTACGAGGTACTTCTCGGCGAGATCAATCTGAAGGACGCGATGCGCCAGAGTCCGCACAGCGACCGCCTTTTCTGCGTGCCGTCGACCATCGACCTGGCCGGCGCCGAGATTGAATTGGTGAGCATGGTCGCCCGGGAAAACCGGTTGAAGACCGCGCTGGCCGAACTCGACACCGTCGACTTCGACTACGTTTTCATCGACTGCCCGCCGTCGCTGGGACTGCTGACGATCAACGCATTGGTCGCCGCACCCGAGGTGCTGATCCCGATCCAGTGCGAGTACTACGCGCTGGAGGGAGTGTCGCAATTGATGAGCAACATCGAGATGGTGAAGGCGCACCTGAATCCGCGGCTGGACGTCAGCACCGTGATCCTCACGATGTACGACGGACGGACCAAGCTGGCAGACCAGGTGGCCGACGAAGTCCGTCGCTACTTTGGAACCAAAGTGTTACGCACCGTGATCCCGCGCAGCGTGAAAGTGTCCGAAGCGCCGGGCTACAGCATGACCATCATCGATTACGATCCCGGGTCCCGCGGTGCGATGAGTTACCTCGACGCCAGCCGCGAACTCGCCGAGCGTGGTCGACCAGCCGCCGATGAAGGGGACCGTGGATGAGCCAAGCGTCGCGTAGAAAAGGTGGCCTCGGGCGAGGCCTGGCTTCGCTGATTCCCACCGGGCCGGCCGAAGGTGGCGAGGACCCAACGCCGCATGGGCCGCGACTCGGTGCCGCGGCCGCCGACGTGATGTTCGGCGGACCCACACCCGCCGGCGCCCCGACCGATATCGGCGCGGTCTACCGCGAAATCGATCCGGCCCTGATCGAGCCGAACCCGCGTCAGCCGCGGCAGGTGTTCGACGACGAAGCGCTCTCCGAATTGGTGCACTCGATCCGCGAGTTCGGCCTCATGCAGCCGATCGTCGTCCGCGCACTCGACGCGCCTAGTGGAGCGCGCTTCCAACTCGTCATGGGGGAGCGGCGCTGGCGCGCGGCCCAGACGGCAGGCCTGACCGCCATCCCCGCGATCGTGCGGGAAACGGCCGACGACAATCTGCTGCGTGACGCTCTTCTGGAAAACATCCACCGAGCGCAGTTGAACCCGTTGGAAGAGGCGGCGGCCTATCAGCAACTGCTCGACGAGTTCGATGTCACCCACGAAGAACTCGCCGCCCGGATCGGTCGGTCACGCCCGCTGATCACCAACATGATCCGGTTGCTGCGCTTGCCGATCGCGGTCCAGCGCCGGGTCGCGGCCGGCGTGCTGTCGGCCGGGCACGCCCGGGCGCTGCTGTCGCTTGAGGCCGGAGGGGAAGCGCAGGAGGCCCTGGCCGCGCGGATCGTGGCCGAGGGATTGTCGGTGCGGGCCACCGAAGAGGCGGTCACGCTCGCCAATCGGAGCGAGCCGACACAGCCGCCGGCGCCGCGACGCAAGCCGATCC
>NZ_DATNJW010000111.1:0-32557 GCF_035603715.1 Mycobacterium sp.
TCCAGATAGCGGCGCATGGCCGACACCGTACACAGGAAAACAACGTCGGCGTCGCGCTGAGCATCATTGCTGCCGAGTGCGGCGATCGGTTCGATCAGCAGGTCGCGCATCGGCCGCATGATCGCATCGTCCGCGGCCCGCCAGTCGGTAGTGGCCGAAACCTGGCCCGCCGCAGCGCGACTCATGCTGATCAGGTGCGGGTCGGCCACTTGGGCAAGGGCGCCCTCGATCCAGCGCCGCACCTGACCGGCCGGCTTGCGCTCTTTGGTCATCTGGTGCTGCAAGTAGGAGACGACGATGGCGACGCCCCGCTCCATCACCGCGAGAATCACGTCGTCTTTGCCGGCGAAGTAGCGGTAGAACGCCTTGTTCGACGATCCCGCCTCGGTGACGATGTCGCTGACCCGCGGCGGTTCGGGCGCCACCCGTTCCATCACCCGAACGGCGGCGGCCAGGATGCGTTCGACTTCCTCGGTAGCCTCCCGCTGACGGTCGTCGAGCGCACGCTCGACGGCTGCGCTGACCCGGCTACCGCTGGCTGGGCTAGTGGGCAATGGGCTCACCGTATTTGGCGCGAACCGCCTCGCGGCGGACGTCCAGCATCTCGCTGGGCCACTCCCCGCTCTCGGCTTCGACGTTCTTGAGCAGCATCCGGGCCAGGTTGACCTTGTGTGCCTCAGTCGGCCCATCGGCAAGGCCGAGCGCGATTCCGCCCAGCAGAACGTTGACCAGCGGCATCTGATCGGTGAGCCCGAGCGCGCCGTGCACCTGAATTGCCCGCAGTGCAATCGATTTCAGCACCTGGGACGCCAGAATCTTGCACGTCGCGATCTCCGCGCGGGCACCGTGCTCGTCGCCGCTGTCGATCAGCCACGCGGCGTGCAACACGGTCAACCGGAAGGGCGCCAGCTCGGTATAGGAGTCGGCGACGAACTGCTGTACCAATTGCTTGTCGGCCAGCAAAGTACCTTGCGTGAAGCGGCTTTTCGCGCGGCGGGCCATCATCTCGACGGTGCGCTGCGCCATCCCGATCGAGCGCATCGCGTGATGCAGCCGGCCACCGGCCAGCCGGGTTTGCAAGATCAGGAAGCCCTGGCCCGCCTCGCCGAGCAACGCACTGTGCGGCACCCGCACGTCGTCGTAGTGGACCAGCGAGTGGCCGGGCTCGTGGGGGTCGGCGCCGACCAGGTGGTGGTTCGCCTCGATCTTGAGGCCCGGGGTGTCGGCCGGGATCAGGAATGTCGAGGCGCCGTGATGCACCGCAACGTCGGGATTGGTGATCGCGACAACGATGAAGAAGGAGGCGACGGATGCGTTGCTGGAGAAGTACTTTCGCCCGGTGATCACCCAGTCGTCGCCATCACGGACAGCGCGGGTGGTGAAGACCCGCGGGTCGGCTCCGCCCTGTGGCTCGGTCATCGAGAAGCAGGAAAAGATCTCACCGGACAGCAGCCCGGAAAGATAGCGGTCCTTCTGGCCCTGGGTGCCGAAGCGCGCGATGATCTCCGCGTTGCCGGTGTCGGGTGCCTGGGTTCCGAACACGATCGGAGCCCACGGGCTGCGGCCCAGGATCTCGTTGATCAGCGTCAACTTGACCGCACCGAAGCCCTGTCCGCCGAGTTCGGGACCGAGGTGCGGCGCCCACAGCCCTTGGTCGCGGACCTGTTGTTTGAGCGGGTCGACGATTCTGCGCCGCTCGTCGTTCAGCGGCAGGAACTCACAGCCGGGGAACAACACCTCCAGCGGCTCGACCTCTTCGCGGACGAACTCGCGGATCCAGTCGAGCTTTTTCGCGAACTCGGGTTCGGTAGAGAAGTCCCATGCCATTTCGATTACTCCTATGCGTCAGGGGATTCCACCGTCGGCCCGCACAATCGAGCCGGTGGTGAAGCTGGAGGCGTCCGAGGCCAAAAACAATGCGGCGCCGACGATTTCGGTGGGATCACCGGCGCGCTGCAGCGACAGGCCGCCGAACGGATTGTGCGCGGACTGGCCCAGATTCCACGACTTGCTGACGTCGGTGAGGAAGGGGCCGGCCATCAAGGTGTTGACCCGGACCTTCGGCCCGAGTGCGCGCGCGAATCCTTCGGTCATCGCGTTGAGTCCGGCCTTCGCGGACGCGTAGGGGATGATGTCGGGCGCCGGGCGCAGCGAGCCCGCTGTGCTGACATTGATGATCGAGCCACGACCGGCCGCCACCATCCGCTCACCGACCAACGCGGACAACCGGAACGGGCCCTTGAGGTTGAGATTGACCACCGCGTCGAACAGCTTCTCGGTGACGTCGGTCAGCTTGTCGTACACCGGTGACATACCCGCGTTGTTGATCAACGTGTCGATCTTGCCGAACCGTTCGTAGCTGGCCTCGACGAGGCCGTCGAGCTCATCCCAGCGGCCGACGTGCACTTGGTACGGCATCGCAGCGCGACCGGTCTCGCTTTCTATCTGTTCGGCGACGGTGACGCAGTTCTCCATCTTCCGGCTCGCGATCACCACGTCGGCGCCGCATCGTGCGACGCCGAACGCCATTTCCCGGCCCAGGCCGCGGCTGCCCCCGGTGATCAGGATGGTCTGGCCGGTCAGATCGAAAAGCTGCTCGGCGTAGCTCATTTCAGTGAACCTGCCAATTGGGCCGCGGTGGCGATCAGCTGGGGGACCATCGCCCCGAACGCGTCCTGGATCTTGGCGTCGACCTTGCCGCTGCGCACTCCCGCAGCGTAGGTCTTTTCCAGCACGATGCCGAGCTTCCAGTTTGCCAGCACCAGGTAGTAGTCGATGTTCTCGGTGGACAGACCGCTGACCTTCTCGTAACGCTCGAGCAGCTCGCTGCGGGTCGGCATGCCCTTCATGTCCAGATAAAACCCGTCCTCGCGGGGGTTTTCGCCGTCGTAGCCGAGCAGGCACCAGGCCAGGTCGAGCAGCGGGTCGCCGACTGTGGTCATCTCCCAGTCCACGATCGCTGCGAGTCGGGCCGGCCCGCCGTGCGCGAACATGACGTTGGCGAACTGATAGTCGCCGTGCATGATGCCCGGCGTGTAGCGCGCGGGCCGGTTGCGGCGCAACCAATCTGCGGCGTCGTCGAGACCGGGAAGGTCGCGCACCTTGTAGCTGTCCAGGAAGGCCAGCCACCGGCCGACTTGCCGTTCGTGGAAGCCGTCCGGTCGGCCGAATCCGTCCAGCCCTTGCGCCTGCCAATCCACCCGGCCCAGCTTGGCCGCACCCTCGACAAGCTCGAACGCCAGGCCGCGCCGCGCGTCCAAATCGTTGTCGAACGGCGCCTCCCAGCCGCCGTCCATCGGACTCCAGCCGTCGATCGCCTGCATCACGTAGAACGGCATGCCGAGCAGATCACCGGCGTCGTTGGCGGCGATCAGCTCGGCATGCGGCACATCGGTCCCGCCCAACGCGCGGACCAGTCGGATCTCGCGCAGCAGTCCGTCGATGCGGGCCGCGTCGGCACGGGCGCCGGGCATCCGCAGCACCATCCGATGGTCGCCGCGCTGAATCAGGTACAGCGTGTTCTGCGAGCCTCCGGAAAGCTGTTCGAGGACAGTGTCTTCTCCGGCACCGGGAGCGTCGCTCGCGTCCAGCCAGCGCCCGAGTACATCTGCATCCAGCATCCGCACACTCCAATCTCCATGCGGAGAATAGCATTCTCCGCCGAGATGACAAGGCCGTCACCGCGCGTGAAAAGCTGTGCGGATGCAGTTGCTTCTGGTCCGGCATGCGTTGCCGCTCCGCAGCGGCCCGGATCCCGAAGGAAGGGGCCAAGGCGCCGACCCCGACCTGGCCGACGAGGGGCGTGCGCAAGCAGCGCGGCTGCCCGATGCGCTGGCCCGATTTCCGATCACCCGCCTGGTGAGCAGTCCGCAGCGGCGCGCGTTCCAGACCGCGGAACCGGTCGCCGCCGCGCGCGGGCTGGACGTCGAAATCGACGACCGGTTCGCCGAATACGACCGCGATCTGCCGGTGTACATCCCGATCGAGCAGATTCGTGCGGAGAACCCGCAGGAGTGGGCCCGGATGGCCGAGGGACACCTGCCCAGCTCGGTCGACGAAGACGCGTTTCGGGCGCGGGTGCGGGCGGCCATCGACAACGTCGCCGCTACCGCCGAACACGACGACACCGTCGCGGTGTTCAGCCACGGCGGCGTGATCAACGTCGTCCTGCACGAGATCCTGGGAACCAGGCGGGTGCTGTCGTTTCCCATCGACTACGTCTCGGTGACCCGGCTGCTGTTCTCCCGGTCCGGTCAGGCCAGCGTGGTGACGGTGAACGGCACCGAACACGTATGGGATCTGCTGCCGCGGAACCGGCGGTGATAGACAGGTCGGGTGACTCTCGACGGGCTCGACCTCTCCGCGCTGGACAAGCATCTGCGTTCGGTCGGCGTCGGCCGTGACGGGGAACTGACCGCGGAACTGATCTCCGGCGGCCGCTCCAACCTGACCTTTATGGTGGCCGACGACGCGTCGAAGTGGGTGTTGCGCCGCCCGCCGCTGCATGGGCTGACGCCGTCGGCGCACGACATGGCGCGGGAGTACACGGTGGTCGCCGGGTTGGCCGATACCCCGGTCCCGGTGGCCCGCGCGGTCACGCTGTGTAACGACGCGTCGGTGCTGGGTGCGCCGTTCCAGATGGTCGAATACGTTGCCGGCCAAGTGGTGCGCAGCCGCGCCGAACTCGAGGCATTGGGCGGCCAACCCGTCATCGAGGGCTGCGTCAACGCGTTGATCAAGGTGCTGGCCGACCTGCACGCGGTCGATCCGGCCGCGGTCGGACTCGGCGACTTCGGCAAGCCAAGCGGATATTTGGAGCGCCAGGTCCGGCGCTGGGGATCGCAATGGGAACTCATCCACTTGCCCGATGACGACCGCGACGCCGACGTTGCGCGACTGCATGCGGCCCTGCAGGACGCCCTTCCACCGCAGAGCCGGACGTCAATCGTGCACGGCGACTACCGGATCGACAACACCATCCTCGATTCCGACGACCCGTCGCAGGTGCGTGCCGTGGTCGACTGGGAGCTTTCCACGCTGGGCGATCCAATCAGCGATGCGGCGCTGATGTGCGTGTACCGTGACCCGTCGCTCGACTTGATCATCAACGCGCACGCCGCCTGGACGTCGCCGCAATTGCCGGTTGCCGACGAGCTGGCGCACCGGTACTCGGTGATCTCCGGACAGCCGTTGGCGCACTGGAACTTCTATATGGCGCTGGCCTATTTCAAGCTGGCCATCATCGCCGCCGGCATCGACTTCCGCCGGCGGATGTCGGGCGGGGCGGACGACGTGGACGCGTCCGACCGGGTCGGTGAGACGGTGGCGCCGCTGATCGCCCGCGGGCTGACCGAGTTGCGGAGCAGCTGATCTATCGGCCGGCGACCAGGCCGGCGGCGAGGTTCTTCTTCGCGGCGCGCCGCAACTGGAAGATCCGCGCGGTACCGGCCGCCACGGTGACCAGCCCGCCGCATATTGCGGCCAGCAGCAGCTGCACTCCCAACGGCAGGGTGTAGTGCCAGCCGAGGAAGGTGACCGGTGCATCGGACAGGTTTTGGGTGATGAAGATCAGCAGCACGATCAGGATCAGGAATCCAACGATCAGAGACGACCAGACGCTGGCAGTGCGGGTGAACTTGACCGCTGATTCTGGTGGCGGCCCAGTATCCGGGATCGGCGAGGGTGCCTCTGGCGGCTGTTCAGGTGATACAGACGAATCGCTGCTCATGCTGTTATCTTTACCCTTTTCCGGTCTGAAGTGAACCGAACCACCGGGAAAAGCGTGCAACGCTAGTGTCGGTTGCTATGAGCATGCTGCGTCGGCACGTGCACCGCGTCGCGGTGTGCCTGACGGTGGTGTGCTTCACCGTCACATCCTGTGGCAGCGCGAACCCGCTTGGTGGGGCATCGACCAACGTGAACTCGATCGTGGTCGGGTCCGCCGGTTTTCCGGAATCGAAAATCCTCGCCGAAATCTACGCACAGGCATTGCAGGCCAACGGCTTCAACGTCGGCCGGGAAATGGGTATCGGCAGCCGCGAGACGTATGTCCCTGCGCTGAAGGACCATTCGATCGACTTGGTGCCCGAGTACGTCGGCAATCTGCTGTCCTACTTTGAACCGCGCGCCACCGTGACCATGCTCGACGACATCGAACTGGAACTGTACAAACGGCTGCCCGGCGACCTGTCCATCCTGACGCCGTCGCCGGCATGCGACACCGACACCGTCACGGTCACCGCCGACACCGCAGCGAAATGGAACCTGAAGACGATCGGGGACCTGGCCCCGCATTCACCGGAGGTGAGATTCGCCGCGCCGTCGGACTTTCTGGCCCGGCCCTCGGGTCTGAGTGGGCTCAGGCAGCGGTACGGGCTCGACATCGCACCCGGAAACTTCGTGGCGATCAGCGACGACGGCGGTGCCGTCACCGTTCGTACCCTCGAGGAGGGGAAGGTCAACGCGGCCAATATCTTCAGCACTTCACCGGCCATTCTGCAGCACCGGTTGGTGGCCCTCGAAGATCCGCTGCACAACTTCCCGGCTGGAAACATTGTGCCGCTGGTGAATTCGCAGAAGAAGACCGACAAGCTCAAAGACGTGCTGGACGCGGTGTCGGCCAAGCTGACCAGCCGCGGGGTCGCCGACCTCAACGCTTCGGTGGCCGGCAATGCGGGTATCGACCCAGATCAGGCTGCCCGGAACTGGTTGCGTGACAACGGCTTCGACCATCCGATCGGGGGTTGAGGCGTTGATCAGCTTCCATGACGTGCACAAGGTCTATCCGGATGGAACTGTCGCCATCGACCGGCTGAACCTGGAAGTGCCCCGGGGAACGCTGACGGTCTTCGTGGGCCCGTCCGGGTGCGGCAAGACGACGTCGATGCGGATGATCAACCGGATGGCCGAGCCGACGTCGGGAACCGTCGTCGTAGACGGCGCCGACATCGCGGGCGTCGACCCGGTGCGGCTGCGCCTCGGCATCGGCTACGTGATCCAGGGCGCCGGCCTGATGCCGCACCAACGGGTGATCGACAACGTCGCGACGGTGCCGGTGCTCAAAGGTCAGCCGCGGCGTGCGGCGCGCAAGGCCGCCTACACCGTGCTGGAGCGAGTGGGCCTGGATGCGAAGCTGGCCGCCCGCTATCCCGCGCAGCTGTCCGGCGGCGAGCAGCAGCGGGTCGGTGTGGCGCGCGCGCTGGCGGCCGATCCGCCGATTCTGTTGATGGACGAGCCCTTTTCGGCCGTCGACGGCCTGGTCCGCTTCGAGCTACAGCGTGAAATACTGCGGCTGCAAGCCGATTTACACAAAACCATCGTGTTCGTCACGCACGATATCGACGAGGCGATCCGGCTCGCCGACCGCGTGGCGGTATTCGGCCGCGGCGGTGTGCTGCAGCAGTACGACGAGCCGGCCCATTTGCTGTCGCGTCCCGCCAACGATTTCGTGGCCAGGATCATCGGGGCCGGTCGTGGCTACCGCTGGCTGCAGTTCTTGGATGCGACGAGCCTGCCGACCCACGACATCACCACCATTACCGACCCCGCCGCCGTGGGCGAGGCGCAACTCCGCGACGGCTGGGCACTGGTGGTCAAGCCCGACGGCACACCATTGGGCTGGATCGACGCCGCCGGAGTGCGGAAGCATCGCGGTGGTGCGTCGCTGCGTGACAGCGTGACGTCGGTCGGGTCGGTGTTCCGGCCCGACGCCAACCTGAGCCAGGCGTTGGACGCCGCGTTGTCGTCCCCGGCGGCGATGGGTGTGGCCGTCGACCAGGCGGGCAAGGTCACCGGTGGAGTGCGAGCCGCTGATGTGTTGGCCGCCTTGGATTCTCATCGGCGGGATTAACCGTGCACTACTTGCTCAACCACCTTCCGACGGCGTGGGCGCTCACCGTGATTCACCTGAGGCTGTCGCTGGTGCCAGTGTTGGCTGGTCTGGCGATCGCGTTGCCCTGGGGCGTGTTGGCCTGGCACACCACGGCGCTGCGACGGCTGACGACCGTCGCTGCCAGTGCGGTGTTCACCATCCCGTCGCTGGCGCTGTTCGTGGTGCTGCCGCTGGTGATTCCGACCCGCATCCTTGATGAGGCGAACGTCATCGTCGCGCTGACGCTGTACACCACGGCGCTGCTGGTGCGGGAGGTGTTCGAGGCGTTGGATGCGGTACCGCTGCCGGTACGCGACGCGGCGACTGCGGTCGGTTACCAGCCGATCGCCAGGTTGGTCAAAGTCGAACTGCCACTGTCTATCCCGGTGCTGGTCGCTGGTCTGCGGGTGGTGGTAGTGACCAACATTTCGATGGTCTCGGTGGGCGCGGTGATCGGCATCGGGGGCCTGGGCACCTGGTTCACCGAGGGTTACCAGGCAAACAAGAGCGACCAGATCGTGGCCGGGATCGTCGCCATCTTCGTTTTGGCGGTCATCATCGATGTCGTACTGATGTTCGCCGGCCGGGTCGCCACGCCGTGGGTCCGGGTCACGCGCCCCGGCCGCCGGCTGCTGACGGCCCCGGTGGTGGGCGGGTCGCGATGAACTTTGTCGGCCAGGCACTGTCCTACCTGTTCACCGCGGAGAACTGGGCGGGTCCGGTCGGGCTGGCGGCCCGGACGCTGGAGCATCTGGAATACACCGCGGCGGCCGTGGCGGTTTCGGCGCTGGTCGCCATTCCGCTCGGGCTGATCGTCGGCCATACCGGACGGGGCACGCTTCTGGTGGTCAGCCTGGTCAACGCGCTGCGCGCGCTGCCGACCCTGGGGGTGCTGCTACTGGCCGTGCTGCTGTGGGGCCTGGGCTTGGTGCCGCCGATCGTCGCGCTGATGCTGCTGGGGATTCCGCCACTGCTGGCGGGTACCTACGCCGGGTTGGCGGCGGTGGACCGCACGGTGGTCGACGCCGCGCGTGCGATGGGCATGAGCGAGTTGCAGGTGCTTTTTCGGGTCGAGGTGCCCAATGCGCTGCCGCTGATCGTGGGTGGGCTGCGGACCGCGACGCTGCAAGTCGTCGCCACCGCGACCGTCGCGGCCTACGCCAGCCTGGGCGGGCTGGGCCGTTACCTGATTGATGGCATCAAGGTGCGTCAGTTCCACATCGCACTGGTCGGCGCGCTGATGGTCGTCGCACTGGCTCTGATCCTCGACGGCGTGTTGGCATTTGCGGTGTGGGCATCAGTGCCCGGTACCGGCCGACTGCGCCCAATCCCACATCACCAAACGTCGAAATCTCTGCAGCCGTCGCCTAACGTAGACGCGTGAGCCCAGCCCCCGCAGATGCGACGAGCAGTTCCCGGTCGACGATGCTGACTTGGCGTTCACACGATGCCAGGCGCATGGAGTCGGTGCGAGTGCAGTTGTCCGGCAAGCGAATTAAAGCCAACGGCCGCATTGTTGCCGCCGAGGCCGACACCAACCCGGCATTCGCTGCCTACTACGACCTGCTGACCGACGAAACCGGTGCGACCAAGCGACTGGGCATGACGGTCACACTGGCCGAACGGGAACGGCAGCTCGTCGTCGCCCGTGACGAAGAGAACATGTGGATGGTCACCGACCACCAGGGCGAGTCCCGCGCCGCCTACCAAGGTGCGCTGGATGTCGACGTGGTGTTCAGTCCGTTCTTCAACGCGCTGCCGATCCGCCGGGCCGGCCTCAACGAGCGGGCCGACTCGATCACGGTGCCGACGATCTACGTGACGCTGCCGGACATGACCGTCGCTTCGGCGGCGATCAGCTACAGCAGCGCCGCCGCCGGCTCCGGCGAGGGAATCAAGGTGCACTCACCGGTGTCGGACACCACGCTCACCGTCGACGCCGACGGGTTCATCGTGGACTACCCAGGCTTGGCAGAGCGGATCTGATCACCCCGCCGGCGCGGCCGGCGGCAGCCAGCTCCTGGCGCCAATTCTCGGCGCCGACGAACACGGCGAAGATCTCCGGTCGCGAAAAGCTGTCGTAGCGTGCGCGGGCCGCATGCCCGCCCTCGACGAGCTCGGCGACGGAGTCGTTGTGCGCCAGCGAGTTTCGTGCTTCGCTCAGTAGCTCGATGGCCCGATCCACCCGCGTCAGCAGCTGGCTTGCATTGGCTTCGCACATGGCCCGCACCAGATCCGGTGCGCTGCCCGCCACCCGGGTGCCGTCCCGGAAAGACCCCGCGGCCAGTGCAAACGCCAAGGGCACCTCGGCCGCGGTAACAGCCAGCGCCTCGGCCAGCAGGTGCGGCAGATGCGAGATGGCTGCCGCGGCGGCGTCGTGCTCGTCGGAGCGGGCAGGCACCAGGAACGACCCGCAGTCCAGCGCCAACTCCATCACCGTCGTCCATACCGCCGGGTCCACATGGTCGTCAACGCTGATCACCCAGGGTGCACCGGTGAAAAGCCGGGCATGCCCGGCCTCCCACCCCGAGTGCGCCGTGCCCGTCATCGGGTGTCCCCCGACGAAGCGTGCCTGCAGGCCCGCCGCGGTCACCGCATCGAGTACCGCGCCCTTGACGCTGGTGACGTCGGTCAGCGGGCAGTCGGGGGCGGCGTGGCTGATATGGGTCAAAAGGGTCGGCAACGCCGGCATCGGCACGGCCAGGACGATCAGCGCTTCCAGATCGGCAGCCTGGGTCAGCGCCTTGGTGAGATCGGTGGTGGCGTCGAAGCCGTCGAAGCGGGCGGCCTGAGCTCCCTCGACCGAGCGGTTGTAGCCGAAGGCCTCACGACCGGCAGCCGAGGCGGCGCGCAAAATCGAGCCGCCGATCAGTCCCAGGCCCAGCACGCACACCGGTGTCTTCGCCACCCGTCAAGGTTGGCATATCCATACGAATTCCTACCGGGCTATAGCGCTCGGCGCGACCCCGATTTGCTGGTCAACGGGCCCTTACGCGACTAGCGTAGGCGCCCATGGGAGCACAGCGGGCTTCCGCGCAGGCGGACACTCCGGACGGATTCGGTGTGGCTGTCGTGCGTGAAGAGGGCAAATGGCGCTGCTCGGCGATGGGGCCCAAGGCGCTGGCCAGCTTGGGCGACGCCGAGACCGAGCTGCGTGAATTACGCAGCGCGGGAGCAGTTTTCGGCCTTCTCGACGTCGACGACGAATTCTTCGTGATCGTGCGGCCCGCGCCGTCGGGCACCCGGCTGCTGCTTTCGGATGCGACCGCGGCGCTGGATTACGACATCGCCGCCGAGGTACTGGACAACCTGGACGCCGACATCGATCCGGAAGATCTTGAAGACGCCGAACCCTTCGAAGAGGGTGATCTCGGGTTGCTGTCCGATGTGGGGCTGCCTGAGGCCGTGCTCAGCGTCATTCTCGACGAGACCGATCTGTACGCCGACGAGCAGCTGGGCCGTATCGCGCGCGAGATGGGCTTTGCCGATGAGCTGTCGTCGGTGCTCGAGCGCCTCGGTCGGTGAGCTCCGACGAAAATCTGATCCGCGCTGCGTTGGCGGTTGCCGCGACCGCGGATCCCCGCGACGTCCCGGTCGGTGCCGTGGTCGTGGCGGCCGACGGAACCGAGCTGGCCCGCGCGGTGAATGCGCGTGAGGCCCTGGGGGATCCGACCGCACACGCCGAGGTCCTGGCCATTCGGGCGGCCGCGCGGGTGCTTGGCGACGGGTGGCGGCTGGCCGGTGCGACGCTGGCGGTGACGCTCGAGCCGTGCACGATGTGCGCGGGCGCGCTGGTGATGGCGCGGGTCGACCGGCTGGTGTTCGGGGCCTGGGAGCCCAAGACGGGCGCGGTGGGCTCGCTGTGGGACGTGGTCCGCGATCGCCGGCTCAACCATCGTCCGGATGTGCGTGGCGGCGTGCTGGCCGAGGAGTGCGCCGGCCTGCTGGAGACCTTCTTCGCCCGGCAGCGATTGGGATAGCCGAGCCGCTGTTGGGTAAGCTCTCCGGCGGTGGCGTGTCCGAGCGGCCTAAGGAGCACGCCTCGAAAGCGTGTGACGGGTAACCCCCGTCCGAGGGTTCAAATCCCTCCGCCACCGCCAAAGCTATACGCCTGTTACCGCACGTGACTTGCCGCAACCATGTACGCCGGACTTCCGACAGTCCCGCAGCGCTCCGCGACGAATCACAAGCGGCACACGTTCCGGCACGCGGCAAAGCAGACCGGCGGCGCCCCTACAAGGTCCGTGTACGTGAAGTGACGAGCTTGAATATCCACAACAACAGCACCGCGCCGACCAATGCGCCCAGAAACGCGTGCTTGATCGGTGGGTGGATATCGAACTGGTGCGGCGGGAAAACGACGCTGCCCAATGTGCCGCCGACGTATGCGCCGACTATGCCGAGCACCGCGGTCCCGATCCAACCTATGGGCTGTCTGCCTGGGACGATAGCTCGCGCGATCAGGCCGACGACGAGACCGAGAATGATCAACCAGATGATGTGCAGAACCACGACGAGACTCCTCTAACAACGAATGACGGCAGGATCGCCCGGCCGCCGCCGGGTGGCGGCAGTTTCGGATACCGCGTGAGCGGAATTCCAAACCTCAAACTCCACTGCCTGGACTTCATCCACCTCCGACCGGGAGGACGGCGGACTCTGGAACGGATGAGCTCGCGAGCTTGGCTAGGACATGCCGTCACTCGAGACCTGCGCCGGCTCCGGGCCGCAGGCTGATGCGGCCGAGGTCGTCTTGCCGGACGGGACGAAAGCAAGGCCCATTCACCGGATACAGCCGGTGGAGATCGCGCTGCACTCGGTCAGCGGAACCAGTTACGGCACTGGAAGTTTGACCTTCATCGCGGAAGGCGATCTCGACCCCGACGCCCGACCAATAACCGCCAAGCCCACCCGCGCCACCGCTTGGCCACAAAACACTGAACACGCACTGAGATCCGGAAGTGATCGACAACCGGCGGTTTCTGGGTCAGATTGATCGTTCCTCGGAAAATCGCGTGGCCCTTACGGTTTGCCGAAACCGCGAGGGAGCAGGTGGCCGTTGTAGGCAGTGGGGGCTTGCAGGCAGTGCTCCTGGGCGTGGGTGATGCCGTTGCCTATCGAAGGGCACACCGTTTTGCCGTTGTCGGCGTGGGCCGGAGCCGCCAAGGCAATCGTGGCGACAGCGATGGACGTAACTATCGTTTTGTTGATCATGTAACTCACAACGCGGCCCGCAGGGGCAAATATCAGAACAGGACGAATCCCGGACGGGAAAACCGCATTTCTTGACGGTTTCCTGACGCGACTGCCGGCTCCCTCCGAACTGGCACAAGGCGACACGGTAATGAAAGAACTATGGGTGGACAGCGCGTACATGGTCGGCATGCTGGCTTGAGGTTTGCCGTCGGCATGCTGTTTGTTCGTATCGCGCACAGTTGAAGGAGTATCCGTGGAGCGTATTCAGCTCGCGACACCTGAGGGTCCCTTCGATGCCGTGGTCGCCGTCCCGGATGGACGCGGCCCCTGGCCGGGCGTGGTGGTTGTGCATGACATGGTCTCAGCCACCAGCGGGGGACTACCGGGGATCATCGGGCGCGTCGCCGACGCCGGACACCTCGTGATTGCGCCGAACCTCTATTCCCGCGGTGGCCCGATTCGGTGTGTGGCCCGAGTCGTCCGTGAACTCAGAAGCTTGTCCGGCCGCGCGTTTGACGACGTGCACGCGAGCCGCAATTGGCTCGTCGCCGACCCACGGTGCAGCGGCAAGGTTGGGATCTTAGGTTTTTGCATGGGTGGGGGGTTCGCGCTGGTCATGGCGACGCATGGCTTTGACGCCGCTGCGCCCTTCTACCCGTCTTTTCCGGCTGATCGCTACGACGAAATTCTCGACGGAGCATGTCCCGTGGTAGCCAGTTTCGGCCGCCGCGATCCCGTGCTGCCGGGAGCCGGTCCCAGTCTGGAAAAAGAACTGACCGACCGAAGGATCCCCCACGACGTCAAGATCTACGACGACGCCGGGCACTCATTCGCCAATCCGTACCCCGCTGCACCTCTGCTACGCATTGTCGGATTCGGCTACGACCAGGCCAGCGCCGACGACGCATGGGACCGCGTCTTCACGTTTTTCGGCGAACACTTGTAAGCGCGTTCGCTTCGACAGCTGAGTCCGCGGTGGTCAGCACCGCCAGACGTCGAGCGGCCAACTCGTCCAAGCTGGCCTTGCCGGCTCCGACACATAGCAACCACAGCAGCAGCCCTACCAGCAGCCACTCCGGGGCATAGAACAAGTTGCTCAGGAAGTCCCACAGAGCCGGATATTTCTCCGCCAGATTCGGGCCGATGTCGGTGATCAACGCGCCGACCATGTCCCCCGCCAGGATCAGAGATACCAGCCGAGTGCCGAGACCCAGCATCAGCGCCGCACCACCAACAAGTTCCACCACGGCCGTAATCGGGGCGAGCACATGTGCCGCGGGAATGCCCAGGCGGACAAACATCGCGGTGAACTTCCCCAGATCATCGAGCTTGATCACCGCGCCGCTGAAGAACATGAACCCGACAGTGATCCGCAGCACGAGGTTCGGCAGCCAGCTGAGGTTGTCCAGTGCGTCGGTGATGTGACGGTAAGCCTGGCCGAAACGCGCTGCAACGACGCGTGATTCGCCGGCCATCGATACCTAGCGCAACTGAGCGTCAGGGTTCGCGGCGTGCCACTGCTTCTCGATGTGGGTCACCCGGCGGTTCTCCACGACGATCCATAGCGCGCCGGCGACCGCTCCGAGCACGGCGATGAGCACCGTGGTGGTGAGCCATTCGTAACGTCGGTAGGCGGCGGCTGCCGCCGTGCAGATCATCCCGAATGCCGACACGGCCAGCAAGATCAACCCCGGCCAGAAGAAGTTGTCCTTCATGGCGATACCGGCGTGTGGTTGCGTGGTCCGAGAATGATCCGTCGGATCGTGATGAGTGTCGCCCATCACGTCTCCCTCCGTCGTCGGACGAGATTAATAAATGCTACTACCCAGCGCACTCACCGAATTGCCGAATTCTGCGCGGTTCGACGGCGCATCGGTTTGGTCAGGCCGGGCCAGCGCCTTGGTGGCCTAACAACTCGGGCAGTGAAACTGCCCCGATCGTGGTCACCAGCCACACCACAAGGGTGGTGGCCACCCAGGACGCCATGCCGCGAACGGTGAGTCCGTGCGTCGTTGCCGTGGCGAGGATCAACGCGAAAACGGTCAATGCCAGGCCGGTGCCCCCAAGGAGCAGCGACGCATACCCATGGGGCAACTTCAAGCACAACAAAGACAGCGCCGCTTGCCCTACCGAGAACACCACTACGCCGACAACGAACCCCGACGCCGACAACGAAACTCCCGGAATAACCCACGCGGCCACCAGTAGTCCGATCGCCCACCATGCCAGAAGCAGAACGGCACGAAACAGGATTTGCCTCATGGCACTAAGCGTAGGTCTGGGGCTGTGCTCATGAAAGACCGATTACCGAGCCGCCCGAACGAGTCAGCTGCCGCCGTGCAGGCCGTCCCGGATGTCTTGCAGGTTGTTGTTGATCCCCTGCAGATCACCTTCGATGGTCTGCAGGTTGGTGAGCGACTTCTGGTAGGTCTGCCGCGCCTGGTCCGAGGCCGTCGATTCGAACTGCGGGCAGTAAGTGATGACCGCAGCGGTGACGAAATCGGCGCTTTGACTGGCATCCCAAACGGTCGACTGCTGCACGAAGTGCGCCGCGTCGGCGACGTTGGGTTGTCGTCCTAGGAAATCGCACACCGCGTGGCCCTGGGTGGTGACGTAGTCGTGGCTGGGAACCGGCATGCCCTCGCGTTGCAACGTGTCAATCAACGCCTTCTCCGCGATGTCGGTTTGCGAAACAGGCTTAGGCGCCGGCATGAATGGCGCCGGTGCCTGAGCCGCCGGGCTGGCCTGCGCATCGGGCGGCGGGGTTGCCGTCGGCTGGGGCGTGTGGCGGCGATGGTGAAGGGCGAACATCACGGCGACGACGGCGGCGATGGTGATGAGCGACAGCGGGATCGCAGTGCGCAGCGCCAAGCGCAGCAGCAGACTCCGCCGTCTGGGAGGCGGGCGATTGTCGGCTTCGTCCGCGGGCAAACAGATTTCGTCGAGAATTGCGAGGTCACACTGCGCATCCGCGGGATGGCCCAGGCGCTCGTCGAGAAGCGCGTCGAGTTGGCGGCTGGACGGACGTCCGCCGCGCTCGCGGATGGAGCGCAGCTCGGCCGCCACGCGCCTCAATTCGGAGTCGATCGTCTCGCGATCGCGCATCTCCTGAGCTTAGAACTAGTTGGCATATCGACTCACGGCGAATGCCGTATCTGGTCGCAAACCATGGGGAATTCGCCCCACATTTGCCTGCGTTCGGGCACAGTGGAGCCTCTACTCAGGGAGGTCGCGGTGAGCCCTCGACGGCAATCCGGCACGCTGCTCGTCGGCGCCTCGCTGACGCTGATGGCGTTGACGTCAGCGCCCACCGCGTGGGCAGACGATCCGGCGGATCCGTTGAATGCCTTGATGATGGGCGGTTCGGGCATGCCGACACCCAGCGAGTTCTGGCAAGACAACATCATCACCGACTACATCGATCCGGCCACCGGCGCCAACTACACACCGGTGCTGGTCCCCACGCCGGAATCGTTCGCCAGCACCTCGGGCCCGATCGGTCTGGCGGACCTGCAGGCCGCGATGGCCCATCAGCAGTTGATCGAACCCGGCGATCCCTATCTGGTCGAAGGTTATTCGCAGAGCGCGTCGATTGCGGTCGACGAGAAAATCGAGCTCTTGCAGGCCGGGCAGCACCCGGATGTCACCTTCCTGCTGTTGGGCGACCCCAATCGGCCCGACGGCGGCATGGTGGAGCGGTTCGTCGGCCTGAACATCCCTGGAGTCGGTGAGTTCAACGGAGCCGACCCGACCGACGCCGGTATCCCCACTATCGACATCGCCAACCAGTACGATGCCGTCGCCGATTTTCCGCAGTACCCGATCAACGTGGTAGCCGACATCAACTCGGCGCTGGGCTTCATCTACCAACATGCCGGCTACGGCGATGGCCCACTGCCAGAGCCGATTCCGGCCCTCTGGCCGCCGTCCGATCCGCTGTCGGGACCGTACGCAGGCGAATACCTGCTCGGGTCGACGGAGATCGTCAAACAGGTCGACGGGGATACCACGTTCTACTTCGTTCCGACCACCGATTTGCCGCTGCTCGACCCGCTGCGCAGCCTGGGCGTACCCGAACCGGTGCTCAACATCTTCCAGCCGGCATTGCAGGTCATCGTCGAGGCCGGCTACGACCGCTCCATCCCGTTCGGCGACCCGACCCCGGCCGAGCTGATCCCCACCATCGACCCGGCGACGTTCACCCTCGAATTCGCCAACGGCGTCGTCCAGGGCGCGAACAACGCCTTTGAACTGTTCGGCGCCCAACTGCCCGACTTCACCCAGATTGAAAGCGACTTCGCATCAGCCGAAGCCTGGTCGGAGACGCACATCGGCGTGCCCTACGACCAGCTCGTGACAACGCTCAACGAGGATTTCAATCCGTTCACCACATTCGCCGAACTAGAAGCGCCGCTTGGCCAAGGCATCGAAAGCCTGTTGGAGGCAACCGGCATTCAGCAGAACATCCTCGACCCCATTTTCGGGCTCATCGGGCCGCTGGGAGGACTGTTCACCAGCTGACCAAACGCGCCGGTTAATCGCTGAGCGCGTACGGGCCTTCGATTTGGCAGCCGGCGACATTCAGCATCATGGCGGCCATCACGTAATGGCCCACGATCATGCAGAATTCGACGATCTGGTCATCATCGAGCTCGCGTCGCAGCGATTGGTAGGTCGTCGGCGAGAGATTCTTGATCTCGAGAAGTTCGTCGGCGGCGGTCAGCAACGTGCGGGTGCGCGCTGACCAGCCGGGGTCGTCGTCCTCGGTGAGCGACTCGATCTCGTTGCGACCGATGCCGTGCTCGAGCGCCATCCGGGTGTGATGGGCGTACTCGTACTGGCAGCCGAGGCGCGAGGCGACATGAATGATGATTCGCTCGGTGTCCGGCGGCGAGATCTTGCCGCCCCGCAGTAATTCCGACACCAGCAGGGTGTGAATCGGAAAGAGACGACCGAGCCGCGCCGTCACGAGGAAGCAGTTGTAGTCGTACGGATCACCGGAGCTTCGCCGGATGACCGCGAGGAACAAGCGAGCGATGATCCAGGACAGCGCCGAACGACAGGTCGCGTTGTACCGGAAGGCGGCAAAGCATTGGACCGATCGGAGAAAGGTCAACGCCGTAGCGACGGCCATGGCCGGTGTTGTGATGGGTTACGTCGTCCAATCCGCTTTCGCCGACACCGAAATCGACCCGGCCGGCTACTCCGATGGCATTGCCTTACTTGGCTGATTGTCGGGCCGCCCGTCAGCTGAGCCAATTCGCCGAATCGGGCGGGCCGGGGTCATGCCAGGGCTTTAATTGGCTCATGGAACTGATGAGTCCACTGGACTCGGTTTTTTTGACGATCGAATCGCGCGAACACCCGATGCACGTCGGCGGCCTGCAGCTGTTCGAGCCGCCGGACGGTGCGGGGCCGGAGTTCGCCCGAGAAATCCGCGACGCGCTGGTCGCCAATAATGACTTCCAGCCCACCTTCCGCAAACACCCGGCCTGGACGTTCGGCGGCATCCCCAACGTCGCATGGACCTACGACGACCCGGATGACGTCGACATCGACTACCACGTGCGGCGTTCGGCGCTGCCGACGCCGGGCCGGGTCCGCGAGCTACTCGAGCTGACCTCGCGGTGGCACAGCGGCCTGCTCGATCGGCACCGCCCGCTGTGGGAGGCCCACTTCGTCGAAGGGTTGAGCGACGGCCGGTTCGCCGTGTACAGCAAGTTCCACCATTCTTTGATCGACGGCGTCTCGGCTCTGCGGCTCATGCAGCGGACGTTGTCGGCAGACCCCGATGACACTGACCTGCAAGCGATCTGGGACCTGCCGCGGCGCAAGAAGGAAGCCGAGAAGTCGAAGCGGCCCGGCCTGTCTCAACTGGCGGGATCTATTGCGGCATATGGCCCTTCGACGTGGTCACTGGCCCGCGCCGCGTTGCTGGAACAGCAACTGACCTTGCCGTTCGCCGCTCCGCGCACCATGTTCAACGTGCCGATCGGCGGTGCCCGACGAGTCGCCGCCCAGTCGTGGGGCATCGATCGGCTCAAGAGCGTCAAGACGGCCGCGGGTGTGACCTTCAACGATGTGATCCTCGGTATGTGTTCCGGCGCGCTGCGCCACTACCTGCAGGACGAGCACGCGCTGCCCGACACCCCACTGATCGCGATGGTCCCGGTGAGCATGCGCTCCGAGGCCGACGCCGACAGCGGCGGCAACCAGGTGGGCGCGCTGTTGTGCAATCTCGCTACCAACGTCGACGACCCGGCGCAGCGGTTGGAGGCGATCAGCGCGTCGATGCGCGGCAACAAGAAGGTGTTCGCCGAATTGCCTCGGCTGCAGGCATATGCGCTGTCCGCGGCTCTCATCGCGCCGCTGGGACTGTCCGCGTTGCCGGGTTTCGCCTCGACGGCACCGCCCGCGTTCAACATCGTCATCTCCAACGTGCCCGGGCCGACCAAGCCGATGTACTGGGGCGGCGCCCGGCTCGACGGCAACTACCCGCTGTCGATCGCCTTGGACGGCCAGGCGTTGAACATCACGATGGTCAACAACGCAGACAACATCGACTTCGGTCTGGTCGGTTGCCGGCGCAGTGTGCCGCACCTGCAGCGGCTGCTCGGTCACCTGGAAACCTCGCTCAAGGATCTGGAGCGCGCGGTCGGAGTGTGACGACGTGCCCAAGCTCAGCGCGGGCCTGCTGCTGTACCGGATACGCGACGGGGTCGTCGAAGTCCTGATCGCGCACCCGGGTGGGCCGTTCTGGGCTCGCAAGGACGACGGCGCCTGGTCGATTCCGAAGGGCGAGTACACGCAAGATGAAGACCCGTGGGCGGCCGCGCAGCGCGAATTCGAAGAAGAGGTCGGCTCGGTGCCACCCGCGGGCCCACGCATCGATTTGGCTCCGGTCAAGCAGGCCGGCGGCAAGGTCGTCACCGCGTTCGCGGTCCCGGGTGACCTCGACGCGGCCGACGCGCACAGCAACACCTTCGAGCTCGAATGGCCAAGGGGCTCAGGGCAAATGCGCGCCTTCCCCGAGGTCGACAGGGTGGAGTGGTTTCCGGTGGCTCAGGCCCGAGCCAAGCTGCTGAAAGGCCAGCTCGCTCTGCTCGATCAGTTGATGGCGGACGCCAGCTTGGCCGGTCTGCGGGAGGGCTGACGGGCCTGGCGTATCTTCGCACTCATGCAGACGCTGCGCACACCGGACGACCGCTTCACGGATCTACCCGAATTCCCTTATCCCGCAAACTATTGCGATGTTTCCGATGACGACGGCGGGACGCTGCGGATGGCCTGGGTGCAAGACGGCCCGGCCGACGCCGACCCGGTGCTGATGATGCACGGCGAACCGTCGTGGTCGTTCCTCTACCGCAAGATGATCCCGGTGCTGGTCGCGGCCGGACACCGCGTCATCTGCCCCGACCTGGTCGGCTTCGGACGCTCGGACAAGCCGACGCGCATCGAGGACTACACCTACGCACGCCACGTCGAATGGGTGCGACAACTGGCTTTCGACGTATTGGACCTGCAGCGGGTAACCCTGGTCGGGCAGGACTGGGGCGGCTTGATCGGGCTGCGGCTGGCCGCCGAACACCCCGAACGCTTCAGCAAGCTCGTCGTCGCCAACACCGGTCTGCCCACCGGCGACATACCGTTGCCGGAAATCTGGTGGCAGTTCCGCAAGGCGATCGAGAGTGCGCCGACGATCGACGTCGGCCGGTTCGTGCAAGGGGGCTGCCGTCGGCCGATGAGCGACGAGGTCCGGGCGGCCTACGACGCGCCGTTTCCCGACGACAGCTACTGCGTGGCACCGCGGGCCATGCCCGGCCTAATGCCGACCTCGCCCGACGACCCTGCGGCGCAGGCCAACCGGTCCGCGTGGGCAGCGCTGTGCGCGAGCTCGACGCCGATGCTGGTCGCATTCAGCGACAGCGATCCGATCACCGGCGGCATGGCGCCGATCTTCCAACGCAAAATGGCGGGCGCGCAGGGCATCGACCACCCGGTCGTAGGGAACGCGGGCCATTTCCTCCAAGAGGACGCCGGTGAGGAGCTCGCCGGGTACATCGCGGACTTTCTCGGCGGCTAGGCAGTCAGCACGACACCTTGATGCTGAACGTCTCGGCCTGCAACCGCGTGGGTTCCGACTTGTTGAAACCCAGTGCGGCGCCGGTGATGTGGTAGGTGGCGTCCGTCATCGTGACCGCGGCCTCGCCCTGCAGCGCGTGTTCGTACGAACCGGTGAACCCGTCGAGATCCTGCAACCGAACGAACTCGGCCTTCAGCTTGTTGGCGTTGGACACCATCGCGCTCACGCCAGATGCGTGCAGATCGGTGTGAATCCTGGTCATCCAGTCGATCGACTCGCAGCGCACTGAATACGTTTTGCCCACATCTTTGCCGTCGATGGAGAGCACGGCGGTGCCCGGCGGCAACACCCCCGGCCTGGCCGGCGTCGCTGCTCTGCCGGAGCAGCCGCTGATCAGCAGCACCGCGGCAGCGACGGTACAAACGCCCTTATTCACACAAAGAACCTAACTCCCTGGCCGCGCGAATGTGATCTCGTCTTTGCGGGACCGTAGCTACCTGCAACTTCTTTCCGACCTGCACAATGCAAATATGTCTGCCACGTCGAGTGTCGCCGGGCCGCAGGAACTCCTGCTGCAACTCCTGGATCCGGCAAACCGGGCCAACCCGTATGCGGTGTACGAGCAGTTCCGGGAACTCGGACCGATGCGGTTGCCGGACAGCAACCTCACCGTCTTCTCGTCCTACCGCGACTGCGACGAGGCGTTACGGCATCCATCGTCGTCGGTCGACCGGCTCAAGTCGACGATGGCCAAACGGATGTTCGCCGAGGGTGCGACGGTGCGACCGCAGGGGCCGCCGATGTTCCTGTTCCTCGATCCGCCCGATCACACCCGGCTGCGCAAACTGGTCAGCAAGGCATTCGTGCCCAAGGTGATCAATGAATTGACGCCGCGCATCACCGAACTGGTCGACGGCTTGCTCGACCGCGCCGCCGAGCAAGGCCGCTTCGACGCGGTCCCCGAGCTCGCTTACCCACTTCCGGTGACGGTCATCTGCTGGCTGCTGGGGGTCCCGCTGCAAGACGAGGCAGAGTTCAGCCGTGCCTCGGCGTTGCTGGCGCAGGCGCTCGACCCGTTCTTCGTGGTCACCGGCGAACCGGCCAGCGGCATGGATAAACGCATCGCTGCCGGCCAGTGGTTACGGGGATACTTGCACGACCTGATCGACCAGCGACGTAAGCAGCCCGGCGACGATCTGATGTCGCGAATGATCGCGGTCGAGGAATCCGGTGATCAACTCGCCGAGGATGAGATCGTCTCGACGTGCATGCTGTTGCTGATCGCCGGCCACGAGACCACGGTGAACCTGATCTCCAACGGGATGCTGGCGATGCTGCGAGACCGGTCGCACTGGACGGCTCTGGGAGCTGACGCTGAACGAGCGTCGGCGGTCGTCGAGGAAACGCTGCGCTACGACCCGCCGGTGCAACTGGTGGCCCGAATTGCCGCTGACGACATGACAATTGGCGACACCGATGTCGTCCGGGGTGACACGATGGTATTGCTGCTGGCCGCAGCTCAGCACGACTCGGCCGAGTTCGACCGGCCAGCGACCTTCGATCCCGATCGAAAAGCGTTCCGGCACTTGTCCTTCGGGCGTGGACTGCATTTCTGCCTGGGTGCGCCGTTGGCCCGGCTGGAGGCCGCCGTCGCGTTGTCAGCGGTAACGGCGCGCTTCCCCGATGCGCGTTTGGACGGTGAGCCGGTCTACAAGCCCAACGTCACGCTGCGCGGGCTGGCATCGCTGGACGTCGTGGTCTGATCAGTCGCGCGGCGTCGCCGGTCCGTTCGGTGCCAGGGCAACGACCGGAATGACCCGCGACGTCTTGCTTTCGTAGTCGGCGAATCCGGGATACTCCTGCGCCTGCTGCGCGTACTTCTCGTCGCGCTCGGCGCCCTCCAACTCGGTGGCATGCACGTCGACGATGTTGTCGCCAACCTCGATCCGAGCGTCGGGATTGGCTTTCAGATTCCAGTACCAGGCGGGGTTCTTGTCGGCACCGGCGTACGAGGCAAAAATCAAATATCGTTCGCCGTCAGGCCGATACATCATGATGTTGGTTCGCGGCTCCCCGCTGCGGGCACCCACGGTGTGCAGGACGACCAGCGGAGCACCCTCGAAGTTGCCGCCTACCCGACCATGATTCGCCCGGAACTCGGCGATATTGCGTTCGTTGAAGTCGTTACCGTCACTCATGTCGGACAGTCTTCCCGGTTGAGCCGAGGCCCGAAACAATATCGCCGAGGCTGAACGTGATGGGACTGTCGAGTTGGGCGTAGGTACATGACTCCGGCTCTCGGTCAGGTCGCCAGCGATTGAACTGGGCAGTGTGGCGGAACCGTTCACCTTCCATGTGGTCGTAGCGCACCTCGACGACCCGGTCGGGTCGCAGCGGCACGAACGACAGGTCCTTGCCCGCGTTCCAGCGGGAGAACTCGTTCTTGCGCGGTGTGCGCTCGCCGGCTTCGTGGGCCGCCCAGTTCCACGGGTGATTGTCGAAGCTCGTCACCAACGGCTGCAGTTCGGCGAACAGCCGCCGCCGTTCGGCCATCGGAAATGCCCCGATCACGCCGACCGACGCCAGCGTCCCGTCGTCCTTGTACAGCCCGAGCAACAGCGAGCCGATCGCGTCGCTGCTGGATTTGTGCACGCGATAACCCGCGACCACGCAGTCCGCGGTGCGCTCGTGCTTGATCTTGAACATGATCCGCTTGTCCGGCTGGTAGGTGATCGTCAACGGTTTGGCGATGACGCCGTCGAGACCCGCTCCCTCGAACTCGTCGAACCAGCGTTGCGCGGTTTCCAGCTCCGTCGTCGCGGGGGTGACGTGCATCGACGGGCCCGACCCGCCCAGCGCATCGACGAGCGCCGCGCGTCGCTCCGAAAACGGTCGCGCGGTGAAGTCGTCGTCGCCGAGCGCGAGCAGATCGAACGCAATGAACGATGCGGGCGTCTTCTCGGCCAGCATCCGCACCCGCGAATCGGCCGGATGGATGCGCTGCTGCAGCGCCTCGAAATCCAGGCCATGGTCGGTGGCGATGACGATCTCGCCGTCGATCACGCAGCGTTCCGGCAACTCGGCGACGGCCGCGGCCACCAACTCGGGAAAGTACCGGGTCATCGGCTTCTCGTTGCGGCTGCCGACCTCGACTTGGTCTCCGTCGCGAAAAAGAATCGACCTGAACCCGTCCCACTTGGGTTCATACGAAGCGTCCGGCGGGATCGATTTCACCGACTTGGCCAGCATCGGCGAAACCGGCGGCATCACAGGCAAGTCCATTTGCACATTGTGCTCGAACCGTGTGCTGGAATCGGGAGATGGCATCGCCAGCGGAGGAAATCGACGTCGACGGGATCGCGGTCCGGCTGACCAACCCCGACAAGGTGTACTTCCCGAAGCTGCGATCAGAAGGCACCAAACGACGGCTCGTCGAGTACTACCGCGCCGTCGCGGCAGGCCCGATGCTGGCCTCGTTGCAGGACCGGCCGACGCATCTGCAGCGCTTCCCCGACGGCATCGACGGCGAGGAGATCTACCAGAAGCGCATTCCGCAACACCATCCCGACTATCTGGAGACCTGCCGGATCACCTTCCCGTCGGGGCGGACCGCCGACGCGCTGCGGGTGACCCACCCCGCCGCGATCGTGTGGGCCGCGCAGATGGGCACGATCACGCTGCACCCGTGGCAGGTCCGCTGCCCCGATGCCGAGCACCCCGACGAACTGCGTGTCGACTTGGACCCGCAGCCCGGCACCGGTTTCGCCGACGCGCGATCCGTGGCCGTCGATGTGCTGCGGCCGCTGCTCGACGAACTGGGGCTGGTGGGTTATCCCAAGACGTCCGGCGGTCGCGGCGTCCACGTGTTCCTGCGGATCAAAACCGACTGGGATTTCGTTGAGGTGCGTCGCGCCGGCATCGCGCTGGCTCGTGAGGTGGAGCGTCGTGCGCCTGACGCGGTGACGACGTCGTGGTGGAAGGAAGAACGCGGCAAGCGCATCTTCATCGATTTCAATCAGAACGCCCGCGATCGCACATTCGCGTCGGCGTATTCGGTGCGGCGCACCGCAATTGCGACGGTGTCGATGCCGCTCAGTTGGGACGAGCTGGCAACTGCGAACCCCGACGACTACACGATCGCGACCGCGGCCGAGCTGGTGGCCAACCGCGACGACCCGTGGGCCGATATCGACTCGGTCCAGCAGTCGATTGAACCGCTACTGGAGATGGTCGCCGCCGACGAAGAGCGCGGACTGGGCGATCTGCCCTATCCGCCGAACTATCCGAAGATGCCGGGCGAGCCGAAACGTGTTCAGCCGAGCAAGGATACCGACCGGAAGAAGTAACGCTAGAGCTTCTGCGCGACGAATGTCGCGGCCTGGTTGGTCGCATCGGGGACATAGCCCAAGTGTGCGATGATGCTGCCGCCCTCAGCGCAGATGTTGTCGTTGGGCAGGCAGATGTCGATGGTCCTCGGGCTGTAGCTGGGGTCGAGCGGCGGAATCTGGTTGTCCGCCAGACCCTTTGCGTAGCTGCTCTGCGGGTTGCCGAATAGAGCTACGGCGGCGACGTGTTTGGCGACCTGCGGGGAAAGCTGGTGGCTGGTCAAATCGGCGACACCCGCGCCCTGTGAATACCCTCCGATCACCACCTTGGTGTTCGGGCAGCTGGCAACGACGTCCTGCACATGGGCGACCTCGGCTGCAGCGCCGGTCTTGGCGCTGTTCGCATAGTCGGTGGTCGACGGATAGTCGAGCGGGTAGAGATTCACCGTCTTGCCGGGAAGCTGTGAGGTCAGCGAGTCGAAGAAGGCCTGGCCGGGGCCGCCGGGACCGACCGGCTCACCGGTGCCGCGGGCGAACACCACTTCAACGTCCGGGCACCCAACGGCAGCGGCGACAGGAACGCCGGCAGGAGCGGTGAGAAAGGCCAAAACCATCAGTGGCGCACCGGCAACGGTGCGACCGACGTTGCGTCTAGTCATGACGGGAATGTTGCCATCCTTTTGCCGATGGCGGACGCGCTACTGGTCTTCCAGCAGCCTGAGCGGGTGCAAACCGTCGACGGCGCCGACGAACGGCGGGTGGATGCTGTAGCCGAGCATGCGGCGGATGTCGCCGGACACCGTCCGCGCGGTCTCCCGCGACACCGACAGCGTGAAGGCCTCCATCGGTCGTAGCCACGGTTGGCAGTATTGCGCGGTGACGGCGAGGCGGTCGGCGGTGCTGGAGTTGGCCCCGCCGCCGTGCCAGAGGGTGCCGACGAAGAACACGCACGAGCCGGCGGGCATGACGACCGGCAACGCCGCGTCGTCCGGGCCCGGCCGCCGCTTGCCCCAGGAGTGGCTGCCCGGGTAGAGCACGGTCGCGCCGTTGTCGGCGGTGAAATCGTCGATCGCCCAGATCGTGGCGGCGGCCAACGGCTCGCGGGGACGGGGGACCGGGTAGAAACCGTCGTCATGGTGAGCCAGCTGCGCGGCCTCACCGGGTTGAATGTTGATGGCCTGCAGGGCCGACAGCAGGTAGTTGGGCATCAGTAGCCGATCGAGCACGGCCAGCACCCGCGGATGGTCGACCAGTGGATCGCAGATCCGCGTTCGGCTCAGCACGCTGTAAACCCGCTGAGTGTGCCGCCCCTCGAACGAGTTACGTCCGGTGTGCCCGAGCCAGGGATTGACAATGGCGCGGATCTGCTCGCACTGTTCGGCGGTGAGCAGGTTCTCCCAGACGATGTAGCCGTCGTGGTCCAGCGCCGCCATATCGGCGTCGACCAGAGCCGGGTCGACGGAGGTTCCTCCGCTGGGCGTCCACTTGTACCGCAGCGCCAAGTCGCCGCGCAGGTCTTCCAGCGTGGTGTCGGACTGGTCGTGGCGTTTCATGTGCACTCGTCCTTGCCTATGACGACAGCCTAACTCCGCCGACAATCCCGCCGTCAGCCGTTCAGCGCCTTATCCTGTAGAGCCCGGGGACCGATTGGCGGAAGGTCGCATGAGGGCGGGAAGGGCGTGCTGCGGATGCGGCACCGAGCTGCTCGACAACGCCAGGTTTTGTCATGAATGCGGCGCGTCGGTTGCCGAGTCAACCGAACGTGCACAGTACAAGCAGGTTACGGTCCTGTTCGCCGATGTGGTGCGGTCGATGGATATCGCGGCAAAAGTGGATACCGAGCGACTCCGCGAGATCATGGACGAGCTTGTCACCCGCGCGGCAACGGTGGTCAAGCACTACGGCGGCACCGTCGACAAATTCACCGGCGACGGTGTCATGGCGATCTTCGGGGCGCCGAATGCTCTGGAGGACCATGCGCTGCGGGCTTGTCTGGCCGCACTTCGAATTCAAGAGGAAGTCAAGGCCTTCGCACCAGAAATCGAGAACCGCGACGGCATCGCGCTGCAACTGCGGGTGGGCCTCAACTCGGGCCAGGTGATCGCCGGTGTCATCGGTTCCGGCGCAGCCGGTTACACCGCGATTGGCCGACAAGTGGGGATGGCGCAGCGGATGGAGTCGGTCGCCCCGCATGGTGGGGTGATGCTCGGGGAGTCCACGGCGCGGCTGGTCGAGGGCGCGGCCATGCTTGGCGAGCCGGAGTTGGTGGATATCAAGGGCTCCGATCAGGCAGTGCCTGCGCGTCAGCTACTGGGCGTCGCCGCGCAGCCCGAGCGGATCGGTCGTGTGGAGCCGACATTGGTCGGCCGCGAGTGGGAAATGGCCGGCTTGACCGCGATGCTGGATCGGTCGCTCGGCGGACGCGGAAGCGTGATTGGTGTCGTGGGTCCTCCTGGCATCGGCAAGACCCGACTTACCCGCGAAGCTGTGCAGCTCGCGGGAAGGAGGGATTTCGATGTGTTTTCCACCTTCTGTGAGTCCCACGCGACGGACGTGCCGTTCAACGTAATCGCTCGCCTGTTGCGGGCGGTTGGGCAGATCGCTGGTCTCGACGATGCAACCGCCCGCGCGCGCCTTCGGGCGCGGGTTCCGGAAGCGGATCCTGAGGACATGCTGCTGCTCGACGACCTGGTGGGCATCGTCGATCCTGCGGCGGACTTGCCCAAGATAGACCCGGACGCGCGCCGCCGGCGGTTGAGCGCACTGATCAACGCTGCCCAACTCGCCAGCACCCGGCCGGCAATTTTTGTCGTCGAGGACGTGCATTGGATTGACGAGGCCAGCGAATCCATGCTCGCCGACTTTGTGTCTGTTATCCCGCAGACTCACTCGATGGTGGTGATCACGTATCGCCCTGAATATCGCGGAGCGCTAGCGCACGTCGCGGGCGCACAGACTATTGCGCTTGCACCACTGAGTGATTCGGAGTCTTCGACATTGCTGACCGAGTTATTGGGGACCGATCCGTCCGTGGCCGACATCAGTGGGCTCATCGCTGAACGGGCCGCGGGTAACCCGTTCTTCGCGGAGGAGATCACCCGCGAGCTTGCCGAGCGCGGCGTTTTGAGCGGCACGCGTGGCAGCTACGCCTGCCACACCGACATCGGCGAGATCGGTGTTCCGGCAACGCTACAGGCGGCCATCGACGCTCGCATCGACAGGCTCACTCCGGCGGCCAGAAAAATGCTTGCCGCCGCCGCGGTCATCGGATCTCGCTTTAGCGACGCTCTGTTGACCAGCCTGGGAATCGATACGTGTGTCGACGAATTGGTCGCCGCCGAGCTCGTCGACCAAACGCGGTTCACCGCGGGTGCGGAATACGCGTTCCGGCATCCGATGATCCGGACCGTGGCGTACGAATCCCAATTGAAATCAGATCGTGCACTGGTACACCGCGCGGTTGCCGCCGCGATCGAAGCCCGCGCACCGGAGGCGGCTGAGCAGAATGCGGCGCTGATCGCCGAACATCTGGAAGCCGCGGGCGATCTGCGCGCCGCCTACATGTGGCACATGCGCGCGGCGACCTGGGCGACCAACCGCGATGTCCCTGCAGCGCGAATGAGTTGTGAGCGGGCCGCGAAGATCGCCGATGCCTTACCCGCCGATGATCCGGACCGTCTCGCAATGCGTATCGCGCCGCGAACGATGTTGTGCGGATTCGCCTGGCGCGTGCACATGAACATTGCCGGTGCCCACTTCGACGAATTGCGCGAATTATGTACCGCCGCAGGCGACAAGGCCTCCTTGGCCATCGCGATGGCCGGGCTGGTGATGGATCATATCTACAAAGGCCGGTTACGGGAGGCGTCTGAGTCGGCATCGGAAGCTATTGCCCTGATCGAGGCGGTGGACGATGTGGCGCTGACGGCGGGCCTGTCCTTCGCGGCCATCCACGCCAAGGCGGAGTGCACCGAGTGGCACCTCGCGCTGCCTTGGTCGCAGCGGGTAATCGACCTGGCAAGCGGTAATCCGTCGTACGGCAACCTGATCGTCGGATCTCCGCTGGCACTTGCCCTCACGACTCGGGGTATGGGCCGTTATTTCCTGGGTCAGCCCGGGTGGCCAGATGACTTGCGACAGGGACTGGCTTTGGCCCGTAGCTCCGACCACGCTTCCTACGCGATGGTTGCCGCCTACATCTATTGCGTGGGAATACCGTGCGGCGTGGTGAGGCCTGACGATGCCGTCGTGCGCGAAATAGAGGAGGCGCTGGGAACAGCCCAGCGCTCTGCTGATGGTCTGGCGTTGTCGAACGCTCAAATGACGCTGGGCATGGCGCTGGTGCACCGGCCGGCGATCTCCGATCGTGACCGCGGCACGAACTTACTGCTCGAAGTCAGCGACGCATTCGTGCGCGGCGAATACAGCCTGGCCGAGTTGCCGCTCGTCGACGTGTACTCGGCACGTGAGAGAGCTCGACGTGGAGATCACGACGGCGCCATCCTCAGCATGCGCGAGAGCTGCCAGCAGCTGTTCCGTCACCGACAGCTGTGGGCGTGGGCACTACCTGCGACCGGTGTGCTGGTGGAGACGCTGCTCGGTCGCGGCGCCAACGGCGACTCGACCGAGGCCGAGGGTGCCGTCGAGCGTTTAGCGACCGCGCAGACCGACGACGGTCTGGTCATGCGCGAGGTCTGGCTGTTGCGGTTGCGGGCAATGCTGGCGGAGGCCCGCGGCGACGTTGCGGAGTACGCGCGGCTGCGGGATAGCTACCGCGGGATAGCGACATCGCTTGGCTTCGAGGGTCACATCGACTGGGCGGAGGCGATGCCGTGATGCCGGCCCGGGCTTACAAACATAGCCAAAGCCGACCTGAAATGCCTGGTCGTCAGTAACCTCGCGGGCATGCTTTTCGCGGCCCTGCGCGACATGCGATGGCGGATACGACGCCTCGTTATTGCGGTCGTCAGCACCGGACTGATCTTTGCGATGACGCTTGTGTTGACCGGACTGGCGAACGGCTTTCAGGTGGAGGCTCAGCGAACCGTTGACTCCCTGGGCGTCGACGCATTCGTGGTCAAGGCCGGCGCGGCCGGACCGTTCCTGGGTGCGACACCATTCGGCGAAGCCGACCTGGCTCGGTTGGCCGGCGAACCCGGCGTCGTGGCTGCGGCCCCACTGGCCACTGCGCAGTTGACGGTAAAGGAAGGCACGTCAACGCGAAGCACTACGGCATTCGGCGCGCCGGAGCACGGGCCCGGCATGCCGCGCGTCGACCAAGGTCGGGCACCGTCCGCGCCGGACGAGGTCGCGGTGTCGAGCACGCTGGGTTGGCACGTAGGCGACGAAATGCAGGCGGGTGCGCACGCATTGCGGATCGTCGGCCTGGTGCCCAATTCCACCGCACTGGCGAAGAGGCCCAATATCTTCCTGACAACCGAGGGCCTGCAGCAGCTGGCGTACAACGGGCAGCCGCTGGTCACATCGATTGGGGTCGTCGGCGCACCCCGACAGCTCCCGAGTGGCTACCAGGCCCTCGATCGAGCGGCCGGTGTCGACGACCTGCTGTCACCGGTGAAGTCGCCTGCGGGTGCGATCACGATTATGGCCACCTTGCTGTGGATCGTGGCGGTGCTGATCGTCGGATCATTGGTGTACCTCTCGGCGCTCGAGCGGTTGCGCGACTTCGCGGTGTTCAAGGCGATTGGCGTGCCTACGCGGTCGATCCTGGCCGGGCTCGCGCTGCAGGCGGTCGTCGTCGCGCTGCTCGCGGCGGTGCTGGGCGTCATCCTTGCGCAGCTGTTGTTCCCGTTGTTCCCGATGACTGTCGTGATTCCTGCCAGTGCCTACCTGGCGTTACCCGTGGTCGCGATTCTTGTCGGTCTGCTGGCCAGCCTCGCCGGACTGAGGCGCGCGGTAACCGTCGATCCTGCGCTGGCGTTCGGAGGTCCTTGAGCCGTGGGGGATTTGAGCATTGCCGACCTCGTCGTCGAGTACTCCAGCGGCGGGTACGCGGTCCGGCCGATCAACGGTCTGAGCCTCGATGTGCCGGCAGGATCGCTGATGATCCTGCTCGGGCCCAGCGGCTGCGGGAAGACCACCCTGCTGTCCTGTCTGGGTGGGATTCTGCGCCCGAAGTCCGGGTCAATCACGTTCGACGGCATGGACATCACGGCGATGGAAGGCGGTGTGCTGGCCAAGTACCGCCGCGACCAAGTTGGGATTATTTTCCAGGCGTTCAACTTGGTGCCGAGCTTGACCGCTCTGGAGAACGTGATGGTCCCGTTGCGCGCGGCCGGAAGGTCACGCTCGGCTACCCGCCAGCGCGCCGAGGAACTGCTGACGCAGGTAGGTCTTGCGGATCGTCTAAAACATCGCCCCGGTGACCTCAGCGGCGGGCAGCAACAACGCGTCGCCGTCGCTCGTGCGATCGCTTTGGATCCGCCCCTGATCCTCGCCGATGAGCCGACCGCCCACCTTGACTTCATCCAGGTAGAGGAGGTGCTGCGACTGATCCGCTCGCTGGCTCAGGGCGAACGGGTGGTGGTGGTTGCGACCCACGACAGCCGGATGCTGCCGCTGGCCGACCGCGTCGTCGACCTGGTACCTGCTGTCGCGTCGACGAGCCGGCCGCCGGAGACTGTGCACCTGAAAGCCGGTGAGGTGCTGTTCGAGCAGAGCACGATGGGCGATCTGATCTATGTGGTTTCCGAAGGCGAGTTCGAGATCGTGCGCGAAGTAGCCGAAGGCGGTGAGGAATTGGTCAAGGTGGCCCGGCCCGGCGACTACTTCGGCGAATTCGGTGTGCTGTTCAACCTGCCGCGTTCGGCGACCGTGCGCGCCCGAACCGACGCGAAAGCCGTCGGCTACACCGCGCATGCGTTCCGGGAACGGCTCGGCGTAAAGGGTCTGGGTGACCTGATCGAGCGCCGCGAGCTTCCCAGCGGCTAATCGGGGAAGAAGCGGTGGAGGTTCTCGCGACGCCACGACTCCGGCCCGAAGCGAAGCGGATATAAAGAGAGGCGTGACTACCAGGTTTCACGACGTCATCAAGTCCAAGTACCTGCTCTTGACCACCTTTAC
>NZ_DATNJW010000112.1:0-13552 GCF_035603715.1 Mycobacterium sp.
AGGAATTCGTCGACCTGCTCGGGGTTGGCGACCTTGCCCAGCAGGAACATGTTGCCCTCGTCGGGCGCGGCGCAGTTGAGCGCGATCGGGCCCAGCGTCGACCAGCCGGCCGCCTCGAACAGCACGGCCTGCTCGCGGTGCGACGGCTCACGGCCACCAAAACGCTTGGGCGCCTGGAATGTCAGCAGCCCGGCCTCGCGGGCCAGCTCTACCAATTCGGTGCGCAGCGCATCGTCGGGACCGTGCCGGGTCAGCCGAGGGTCGGTCTCGTAGGGCACGATCTTGTCGACGACGAATGCGCGGATTTCGTCGCGCAGCGCCGTGATGCCGGCGGGTACCTCGAAATCGATCATGCGGATTCCATCAGCGTCAGCGCCTGCTCGAACAGCCGCACCGTGGCCTCGTGCAGCAGGTCGCCGACCTCCTTCGGGGCCTTGCCGGCGCTGGCCCGGGCGTTCGTGCCCTCCAGCACGATGCCGAGTTTGAAGCAGGCCAGCACGGTGTACCAGGTGACGTGCGACAGGTCGCGGGTGGTGTTGCGGGCGTAGCGCTCGACCAGATCGCCGGGGGCGGCCAGTCCGCCCTTCTCGAAAAGCGTTCCGCCGAACGCGGCGGACTGTCCCCAGGTGGCCAGCAGCCAGCCGAGGTCCAGTAGCGGATCGCCGATTGTGGACATCTCCCAGTCGACGATCGCGACGACCTCAGGACCGGTGCGGGAGAACATCACGTTGGCCGCGTGGTAATCGCCGTGCATGATGCCCGGTGTCCACGCCGTCGGGCGGCCCTCTTCGAGCCACTTGGCCACCTCGTCGACGCCGGGAATGTCTGGGCCAGCGTAGTTTTCGAATTCCTGGTAGGACTCCAACTCCGAAAGCCAGCGTGGCACTTGGCGTTCCAGGAACCCGTCCGGCTTGCCGTAATCGCTCAAGCCCACCGCGGCGTAGTCCACCGCCCCGAGCTTGGCCAGAGCGTCGGCCATCGACAGCCCCATCTCGAACCGGATTGCCGGGTCGGCGGCGTGCAGCTCCGGCAGTTCCTGGCCGGCGTTGAACCCGTCGATCGGCTCCATCAGATAGAAGACCGCGTCGCCGAGCACGCCGGGGTCGTCGCATCTGGCGATCAGGCGAGGATGCGGCACGTCGGTCCCGGCCAGCGCCGCCAGCACCTGCGTCTCGCGCATGATCACGACGTTGCTGCGCGGGCGTAGATGCTTCGGCCCCCGGCGCAGCACATACGTCCGGCCCGACCGGGTGAACCGCAACATGATGTTCTGCGTTCCGCCGCTGATCGCGGAAACGTTATCGAGCGGGCCGTCGCCCAGCCCTTGCTTCGACATCCACTCGGCGAGGCCGTCCGGGGGTTTGAGCTGCTCCACGAAGGTGAAGCTACTACGAGGCCGCCGGGCGTCGGCTAGCCGTCGGCTGATGAGGCGCGACGCGCAGATTGCAGGGCGATGCACAGTTCGGCAGCCGCGCGCGGATCGGTGACGAGCCGTCCGGTTCGATGCTCGAGTTTGCGCAACCGTTGTCGCACCGTATTGGGGTGCACGTACAGCTGCTGGGCGGCGCGCTCGGCCGAGCCTCCGTGGTCGAACCACGCCTCCAACGTGTCCAGCAGCGCTTCGCGCTCATGGTCGGGGAGATCGTCGAGCGGGCCCAACACATTGGCCGCGATGCGATCCATGACGTCGGGAGCACCGGCCGCGGCCACCGCCATCACGTCGCGGTCGAAGACGGTGATCGGCGCGCGGTCGGGTCGAGCCGCGGTCATGGCGATCCGGGCGTACCGCAGCGCGCCCGCCGTTCCGGCGAGGTCATCGAAGTAGGGGCTGATGCCGACGCGGGTGACCGGATATTCGGCCAACACCTCGAGTACGGGGTCCAACCCGGTTGACGGTCCAAGGTGCAAGATCCCGATCTCGATATCGGGTTGTAGCCGCCACGCGGAGAAGATGCCGCGCGCGGACAGCCGTTCCTCGACATCCGGGAAGCCGGTGCGACTGATACGTGTTAGCTCCGCGCACACCACAACGTAGGGCCCGTGGAGCGAAATCCGCAGGGTGTCAGCGGTATTCCACAAGTCGACGGTGTCGGTGAGCCGGCCGTCGATCAGCGCTTGCACCATTGCGGAGCGCTCCTGCTGACGGGTCACCATCTGGTGAGCGATTTGCTCTTGATATCCGGTGACCATCGCGGTGGTGAACTCTTCCAGCACCTTCCACATCGCCTCGGACGCACGCAGCAGGCCCACCGCGGTCACGTCCGGCCGGCGGGCGGATTCGGCTTGCAGCTCGTCCCACAGGAATCGCGCGCAGATCCGGTAGGAATCCATCACGGCCGGCAGTGGAACACCGACAGCCGCTCGGCTGCGACCGGTCGCCACGGCCGCGCGGGTGTCGTAGCTGAGTTGCGGTGCGCCGAAGGCGCCCAGGATGAAGTCAAGGTGAGTTCGCACGGTTGCGCGCAGTTGATCGTCGGACACCAGTGTGACGGTCCGGTGGAAGCTGACGTCGCGGCGCATCAGGGCCAGCATGGTGTCGGACAGCTCGTCGGCACGGGACAGCAGGGCCGCACCGAGTTCGGCCAGCTGCGCGTCGCCGGATTCGGCTGCCATAGCCGCAGCCTAGCCAGTGCCCGCCGGCCGGATCAGGGGATCAACACGGTCGAACCGTGGGTCTTGCGACCCTCCAGATCGCGGTGGGCTTGGGCTGCGTCCTGCAGCCGGTACCGGTCACCGGTGGTGACGGTGATCGTCCCGGCTTGGACTGCGGCGAACAATTCGTCGGTGCGCCAGGCGAATTCGTCGTAGGTGCGCAGAAAGTGCGGCCGCAGCGGGCGAGTCAGGTATACCGAGCCCGCGGCGTTCAGACGCTGCGGGTCGACCGGCGGAACGGGCCCACTGGACGCCCCGTACAGCGCCAACGTCCCGCGGACTGCCAGGCTGGCCAGGCTGGCGTCGAACGTCGACTTGCCGACCCCGTCGTAGACCGCCGCGACGCCGGCGCCGCCGGTGAGTGAACGGATCTTCGTGCCGAACGTGGCGGGATCGTCGGGGTATCCGAGGACGTCGACGGCTCCGGCACCTCGGGACAATTCGGCTTTCGCCTCGGTGGAAACGGTCGTGATGACGCGTGCACCCAGGCTGGTCGCCCACTGGGTCAGGATCAACCCGACCCCGCCGGCACCGGCGTGCAGCAAGACAGTGTCGCCGGAACTAACCGGGTACACCGACTTGATGAGCAGGTGGGCCGTCTGACCTTTCAGGATCGCCGACGCGGCAACCTCAGCACTGACGCCGTCGGGCACATGGCAAACCAAATCGGCTGGTGCCAAGCAATATTCGGCGTAGGCGCCGTCGGCATCGGAGGTTGCGACGTGGTCGCCAACTTGTGCCGTGTGTACCCCTTCGCCAACGGCGGCCACGGTGCCGGCCACCTCGCTGCCCAGGATGAACGGCAACGCATGCGGGTACAGCCCGGTCCGAAAATACGTGTCGACGAAGTTGACGCCGATCGCCTCGGTCTTGATCAGCAGTTGCCCGGGCGCCGGCTCCGGCACCGGCCGCTCCACGTACGCGAGAACCTCGGGCCCGCCGGTCGCGGAAACCTGTATCGCATGCATCAGCCGAGATGCGCGACTTGCGGTTTGGTCGGAACGACGATGACGGTGGGCCCGTCTGCGCCGAGCGCCGCGTTGAATTCCTTGGCCAGCTGCTCGGTCCCGTCGACGGTGACGGCGTGGCAGCCGAAGCCGGCCGCGAGCGATTCGATATCGAGCCCCGGCAGGTTCAAGCCGGGTACGTTCGGCGTCTTCTCCAGTAGCGCAAAGGATTTCAGTACCGAGTACTCGCCGTTGCGCATCACGACGAATACAATTGGCAGCTTGTGTTGGGCTGCCGTCCAGATCGCCTGAATGGAGTATTGGAAGGAGCCGTCACCGATCGTCGCGATGACGGCGCGTTTGCGACCGACGGCGCGATCGCCCAGTGCGACGCCCACTGCCCCCGGCACTCCCCAGCCGATGCCACCGCTGCCGGTGGCGAAGAACGAGACCGGGTGGACGGTTGGTAGCCAGCGCTCCTGCTCGGCCATTGTCGACGTCGATTCATTCACCAGCGCGGCGTTCGCGGGCTTCAGCACGTTCAGCGCCGAATAGACCTGGACGGGCTCTAACGGCGCGTGTGCGGATTCGACCCTGCCGGGGGTCCGGTCGAGTGGCTTCGGCGTCGGTCTGCCGGTCTTGGCCTCGATCAACGGGGTGAGCTGTCGCAGCGCCAGCAGGGTATCGCTCAGCAGGCTGTCGCCCACTTGGGCCGCACCGGCCAGGAATGGATCACCGGTAATCTGCAGCAGCTCAGTGTCTTCGGGCAGGTACTCGCCGGGCACGTAGGGGTAATAACGGAAGACCTGTGCGCCGATCACCACCACCAAGTCGTGACCCCGCAGCGTCTCGGTGACTTCGGCGATCGTCATCGGCAGCAGGCCCTGGTACAGGGGATGATCCTCGGGGAACGACAGCCGATCCGGCAATGGGCCCGAATACACCGGCGCGTGCACCTTTTCCGCGAGTTCGACCGCGGCGTCCCAGCCCCCGGACCGATCGACCTCGGGGCCGAAGACCAGCGCCGGCCGTTGAGCCCGATTGATGCGTTCGGCGAACTCGGCGAGGCGTTCCGCATCGGGCGCAGATCGCTGGCTGGCGGTGCGAACGACTGCCGGCCCGAGTGCCGGCTTCTCCCAATCATCAAGGGGGATAGATAGATAAACCGGGCCGGCTGGCGGCTGGGTGGCGATCGTGTAGGCGCGCATGAATGCGGCCGGTACATCCTCCGCCCGTGCTGGCTGGTACACCCATTTCGCCCACGGCAGAGGCAGCAGCGCTTCGTTGCTGTTGGTCAGGTAAGGCTCGCAGAGCACCATCTCGCGGGTCTGTTGGCCGGCCGTGACGATCAGCGGGGTGTTGCTTTTGTACGCCGCGATCAAACTGCCCATGGCGTTACCGGTTCCAGCCGCGGTGTGCAAATTCACCAGCGCCGGCTTGCCGGTGGATTGCGCGAAGCCGTCCGCCATCGCCAATACCGAGGCCTCCTGCAGGCCCAAGATGTAACTGAAGTCATCGGGGAAGTTCTTCAGGAATGTCTGTTCGGTTGATCCGGGGTTACCGAACACTGTCGTCAAGCCCAATTCACGTAGCAGGTCGTAGGTAACGTCCCAGACGGTGGGTTGAGAAGTCATGAGCCAACATTCCTTTCGACGCGGGCGCCTCGCCCACGGTGCCTTGGATTCTGCTGCCCAGACTTGCGGAGTGTCTATGTTGTGGTGGACAGCGATGCGGGTCGATCGCGGTGACGTGCCACATCTGGGCGTTTACCCGCACACTCGGTCCAGCTTTCTCACAGCGGGCACCGGTAGTGTCCGATACTGGCTACTAATAAGGAGGAACGACGATGCCGCGCACCGACAACGATTCCTGGGAGATCACCGAGAGTGTGGGGTCGACGGCACTCGGCGTGGCCGCGGCCCGCGCCGCCGAAACCGACAGCGACAACCCGCTGATCCAGGATCCGTTCGCCCGGGCATTTCTGGACGCGGCCGGCGAAGGCATGTGGAGCCTGACGTCGGATCCCAAGTTGTCAGCCGCACTGACCGATCTTGTCCCGGACCTGGCAGCGCACACCCAGGCGATGGTCGACTTCATGGCGGTGCGCACCAAATGGTTCGACGAGATCTTCCTCGACGCGGCGTCTTCCGGTGTTCGCCAAGTGGTGATCCTGGCGGCCGGCTTGGACTCACGCTCCTGGCGGCTGTCGTGGCCCGCCGGTACCACGGTGTACGAGCTTGACCAGGCCAAAGTGCTGGACTTCAAATCGACCACCCTGGCGCAGCGCGGCGCGCAGCCGACCGCGCGACTGGTGAGCGTCGCGGTCGATCTCCGGGACGACTGGCCAACGGCATTGCGGGAAGCAGGCTTTGACGAATCCGTACCGACAATGTGGTCGGCTGAGGGGCTCCTGCGTTATCTGCCTGCGGCGGCTCAGGATTTACTGTTCGAGCGGATCGACTCGCTCAGCGCAGCGGGCAGCTGGCTGGCCACCAATGGCCCCTCGAAGCAGGCGGTGAATCCCGATCTGCTGGCCAGACAGCGGGAGCAGTCGCAGCGTTTTCGTGCCGCGGCCGCCCAGGTGCTCGGCACCGAAATCCCTAACGTGGAAGAACTTTGGTATCCCGAGGAGCGCACGGAGATCGTCGACTGGCTGGGCGAGCGTGGCTGGGACGCCTCGGCGATCGGCATGGCGGATCTACTGGCCCGGCATGGGCGCACTGTTCCTGGAGATGACGTCATGCCCCATGTCGTATTCACCTCTGCGCGCCGGCCCTGATTTTGCTGAACCTCGGGTACAGCTCGGATCAGATTGTCGGCGGCTCACCAATTTTGTCGGACACGTGTGCCTCTCTTGCGTCAGGCGCTCGGTAAAACCCGCTGAATAGCCCTGTCGGGCGGGATTAGCTCCCCCTGACGGTTATTCAGATGTTTGGTCCAAATGTTTGGACATTTGCCGACCTGGGTACGTTAGCTCTGCTCTACGGTTTTGCCCGACATTGATGGAGGTCAGGATGCGTGGCGGAGGTTTGATCAGTGCGATCGTGGTGGTCTGGTTGGTAATCGGCGTCATTGCCGCGTTCCAACGGGACTATCTAAAGAACACCCCGCAAAATTGTGCCACTTTGGGCACTATCGCAGTCACAGTAATCGCAGGTCCCCTGAATTATGCGGGTGTGAACCCGCGGGTGACCGATTGTCATCTGCCGCAACCCAGTTCGATGCCCGCCATGGACATCGATCAGGTGATTGGAATGGAGGCGTCATGATCGGCCTGGGCATCATCTTGTTGATACTCGGATATGTACTGAAAGTGGCTGTGCTGCAAACGATTGGTGTCGTTCTGCTGGTTATCGGGGCTGTGTTGTGGGTGCTCGGTTCCGTTGGTCGCCCGGTCGGCGGCAGACGCTACTGGTACTGACGTCGTGACCGCGAAGTCAGTCTGAATCCCTGAAATCTGAATAACTGAAATGGAGTCGTGATGATAGTTCTCGGGATCGTTTTGCTCGTCATCGGATATTTCGTTCCAAGCCTCAGCATCTTGTACACAATTGGCGGGATACTGATCGTCATTGGTGTGATTCTGTGGATTCTCGGTGCGGTCGGTCGGCCCGTGGGCGGTCGAAAGGTCTGGTTCTAACCCGCTTGACCCCTCGAGGTTGGCTCACAGCTGGTACATAGGAGCGCCATAGCAATGCCCCATCGGGCTGCGCATACTAGATAGTTGTGAGCCAACCCCAAGCCCCCGCCGAACGCATCGTCATGCGTCGTGCCGACGGGAACCCGATCAACGTGCTGGTGGTCGACGACGAAGCCGTCCTCGCCGAAATGGTGTCGATGGCATTGCGTTACGAAGGCTGGAACATCGCCACCGCCGGCGACGGAGCGGCAGCCCTGGAATCGGCACGGTCGCAGCGGCCCGACGTTGTCGTTCTGGACGTGATGTTGCCCGACATGAGCGGGCTGGACGTGTTGCGAAAACTCCGCGAAGAAAGCCCGCAGCTCCCGGTGCTGCTGCTGACCGCAAAGGACGCCGTCGAGGACCGCATCGCCGGTCTCACCGCCGGAGGCGACGACTACGTCACCAAGCCGTTCAGCCTGGAAGAAGTGGTGCTGCGGTTGCGCGCACTGCTGCGGCGCACCGGGGTCACAACGGAGGACAGCGGCGCGCAGCTGATCGTCGGCGACCTGGTGCTCAACGAGGACAGCCACGAGGTAACTCGCGCCGGTGAGCCAATCTCGTTGACGTCCACCGAATTCGAGCTGTTGCGCTTCATGATGCGCAACTCCAAGCGGGTACTGAGTAAAGCGCAGATCCTGGACCGAGTGTGGAGCTACGACTTCGGTGGCCGCTCCAACATCGTCGAGCTGTATATCTCCTACCTACGTAAGAAGATCGATAACGGGCGTGAGCCCATGATCCACACGCTTCGCGGCGCCGGCTACGTCCTCAAGCCGGCACGCTAGCCATGGGCCAGGCTTGGTCCCTTCGGTTTCGGCTGTTGGTCGGTCAAGTCGTCGTCCTCGCCGTCGTGTGTATCGGAATCGGCGCGGCGACCGAGGTCGCGCTGTACCGATACCTGGTCGCACAGCTCGATACTCAATTGCGCGACGCCTCGCAGCGTTCGGTGCGAATTATCGGCGAACCGCCCACCGCGCCGTGGCGGCATCACCAGCGGCCGTTTCCCCGACCGGGACCGGGCCCGGTGTTTCTGGACGCTCCCGGCCAGCCGGTGGGCATGGTCGCGGCGGTCACCAGCCCGGGCGGGGCGATCGACGCCGGGTACCTGACTACAGCCGGTGGTCGCGCCGGATTGACCGACGCCGCCCGGGCTGAGCTGGGTTCGCTGCCGGTCAACCGGCCGCCGGCGACCATCAACGTCGACGGCTTGGGGCGTTATCGCGTGGTCGCCGCATTCGCCCGGCGCAGCGGTGACGTCGTCATCACCGGTCTGTCGATGTCCGACGTCGACGCGACGATGATCCGCGTCCTGCTGATCTTCGGCGTCGTCACCGTGATCGCCGTTGCGGCGGCCACCACCGCAGGCATCGTGATCATCCGACGGGCGCTGACCCCGCTGCGGCGGGTCGCCCAAACCGCCGGCGAGGTCGTCGATCTGCCGCTGGACCGCGGCGAAGTCGCGCTGCCGATGCGGGTGCTCGAGTCAGATGCCAACCCGCGCACCGAAGTTGGTCAACTGGGCTCCGCGGTCAACCGAATGCTCGACCATATCGCTGCCGCGCTGTCCACCCGGCAGGCCAGTGAGACGCGGGTGCGGCAATTCGTCGCCGACGCCAGCCACGAGCTGCGGACCCCGTTGGCCGCTATCCGTGGTTACACCGAGCTGGCCCAACGCGTCGGAGACGACACCGACGCCGTGGCGCATGCGATGAGCCGCGTGCAGTCCGAAACCGAGCGGATGACCCACCTCGTGGAGGACCTACTCCTGCTGGCCCGCTTGGACTCTGGGCGGCCCTTGGAACGGGAATCGGTGGACCTTTCGCGGGTGGCTGTCGACGCGGTCAGCGATGCGCACGTCGCCGGTCCGGATCATCAGTGGGAGCTCGATCTACCCGAGGAGCCGGTAATCGTCTTGGGCGATGCGGCCCGGCTGCATCAGGTGCTGGCCAACCTGCTGGCCAACGCCCGCGTGCATACCAGTCCGGGAACCGTGGTGACCACTGGTTTGCAGCTGGACGGAACGCATGCCGCACTGAGCGTGTGCGACAACGGACCTGGAATACCGGAGCAACTGCAGTCGGAGGTATTCGAGCGCTTCGCCCGCGGCGATACATCGCGGTCCCGCAAAGGCGGCAGTACCGGCCTGGGCCTGGCCATCGTCTCGGCGGTGGTGAAAGCACACAACGGCACGATCACGCTGGACAGCGCGCCGGGGCACACCGACTTCACGGTTCGATTGCAGCTAGCCGAGTCATGAAACTCGAAGACATACAACAGGATTGATCGTCCTGTGGGGTAATCCACCGCGTGACAGCGACGCCGGGTCGCCGCTGTCACGCCGCGTGATTCGATCGGATCGAAACCCTAGGGGCAGGTCACGTCGATTTCGAAGGGCTTGTTCACGGGCTGCATCGGGTTGGCCATGTCCACCCCGGTCGCAGTCCCACTGATCTTGTACTTGCTGCCGTCCTTGGTGGCGGTGGCGTTGCCCTGGCCGGTGCCGGGGGTGTAGCCAAGCGTCACACCGCCGACGTTGCCCAGCCCGACCGACTTCACTCCGGGCGGAGAGGCATCGGTCAGCACGACGCCGATACCGGTCTGTGCTCCACCGATAGCGATGTTGACGGTGCCGGCGGCGCTGGTGCACGCAACGGTGCCTTGCACGCTCTGGTCTTTGCCGTCGATGGTGACCTTCGCTGTCGAGGAGCCATTCGACACCGCCGCGGACGTCCCGTTCGACGATGTACTGGTACCGCTCTTCTTGTCGCTCGAACAGCCAGACAGGCCCACGACGACGATCGCCAGCCCTGCTGCGGCGACCGTTACTGAACGCTTCACCCGGTTCTCCTTTGTTGTTGTGGCGGCCCGTCAACGTTGACGGACCGTTTCGGCAGTATGCAGCTTTGCTGGAACTGCGGATAGCGAATTGAGCAAAAATTAAGCTCCCTGTTGAGACGGCCTGACCCCGCTTCAGCAGAAATTTGCCGGTCGTATTCCTATGAGGCGAATAGCGGCGTCAAAGGCGACGGCGGTTAAATGTGAAAGACTTCGCGATAATGTTTTCCTAACCGAGTCCGATGTCTCTTCCAACACCGGTGCAATGGTGGCAATGTCTGTCCCGTGAACCACAAGGCGCCGACCTCGGTTATCGCATCCGCACATCAGAATCGCCGACTGCCACTAGACGACACGGCCGATTTCGCAGACGCCGACCGGGGATTCATCGCCGCGCTGACGCCATGCGTCGTCAAGGCCGCCGACGGGCGAGTGGTGTGGGACAACGACCGGTATTCCTTCCTCACCGGTGACGCACCGCCATCGGTGGATCCCAGTCTGTGGCGGCAATGCCAGCTGACCGCCAAACAAGGCCTGTACGAAGTCGTGCCGGGCATCTATCAGGTACGCGGACTGGACCTTTCGAACATCAGCTTCATCGAGGGCGACACTGGCCTCATCGTGATCGATCCGCTGGTGTCGACCGAGACCGCTGCCGCAGCGCTGCAGCTCTATCGCAGCCAGCGGGGTGAGAGGCGGGTTGTCGCGGTCATCTACACGCACAGCCACGTCGACCATTTCGGCGGCGTGCTGGGCGTGGCTAGCCAGGCCGAGGTGGACGCGGGCAAGGTGGCCGTGCTGGCACCCGAGGGGTTCACTGAACACGCCGTGCAGGAGAACGTCTACGCCGGGCCCGCCATGACACGCCGCGCCACCTACATGTACGGCAGCTTGCTGGAGGCTGGTCCGCAAGGACACGTCGGTTGTGGTCTGGGCCAAGGTCCCTCGCAAGGCGAGGTAGCGCTGATCGTCCCGACCGTCGACGTCAAGAGCACCGGTGAAACGCACACCATCGACGGCGTCGAGATCGAATTCCAGATGGCACCCGGCACCGAAGCGCCCGCCGAAATGCATTTCTATTTCCCGCAGTTCCGCGCGCTGTGCATGGCCGAAAACGCCACGCATAACCTGCACAACCTGCTGACGCTGCGGGGCGCGCTGGTTCGCGATCCGCATGCCTGGTCGGGATATCTGACCGAGGCGATCGACACCTTTGCCGACCGCACCGATGTGGTGTTCGCCTCCCACCATTGGCCGACCTGGGGACGCGAGCGCGTCGTCGAATTCCTCGCGTTGCAGCGCGATTTGTACGCCTACCTGCACGACCAGACGCTCCGGATGCTGAACCAGGGGCACACCGGCGCCGAGATCGCCGAGACGCTGCAGATGCCCCCGGCGCTGGACAAGGCGTGGCACACCCACGGCTACTACGGCTCGGTCAGCCACAACGTCAAGGCGGTTTATCAGCGCTACATGGGCTGGTTCGACGGCAACCCGGCCCGGCTGTGGCCGCACCCACCCGAAGCGCTGGCCGGCCGATACGTCGAGGCGATCGGCGGGATCGACCGCGTCGTCGAGCTTGCTCAGCGGGCCTTCGACTCAGGTGACTTCCGATGGGCGGCAACGCTGCTGGATCACGCGGTGTTCGCCGACAGTGAGCACGACGGCGCCCGCACGCTGCTCGCCGACACCTTGGAGCAGCTGGCTTACGGGGCGGAGAACGCGACGTGGCGCAACTTCTTTCTGTCCGGGGCGACTGAACTGCGCGACGGCAACTTCGGTACCGCGACGCAAACCTCTTCCCCGACGTTGCTGTCGCAGCTGACGCCGGAGCAGATCTTCGACGGCCTGGCCATCAGCGTGAACGGACCGCGCGCGTGGGACTTGGACATCGCGATCGACGTGACACTGGCCGATCGCGACGCCAACTACCGGCTCGCACTGCGCAACGGCGTGCTGGTGCAGCGGCGAGTTCCCGCCGATGCGGCCACCGCCAGCGTGACCATCAAGCTGGACAACGCTTTTCGTCTGCTCTTGCTGGCGAACGGCGACTTCAGCTCGCCAGGGGTGGAGATCTCTGGCGACGAGGCTGCGTTGCAGCAGTTCCTGGGTGTCATCGAGCGGCCGGATCCGTCGTTCAACATCATCACGCCGTAGCGGACCGCGGTGTCACATCCGCCACGCCAGTCGCTCAGAGGTGGGCACAACGCCTGCCCCGCTGGGGAGAGGCGCGTGTGACTTGTCACGCCGTGACGTCGATGAGCACTTTTCCGATCGCCTTGCGGTCGGCCATATGCCTCAGCGCCGCCGCGGTGTCAGCCAGCGTGAAACGGGCGCCGATGTAGGGCCGGATCACGCCCGATGCGAACATCTGCCTCAACTCCCGCATATCGCGCGCCGAGTCGTCCGGTCGGTCGGTCACGAACGTACGAATCTCCATGCCGCGGACCATGATTCCCTTCAGTAGGACCAGGTTCAGCGGAATACGGGGAATCTCGCCGGCCGCGTAGCCGAGGGTGATGAACGTCCCGCCACGGGCAAGTCCGCGCAGTGCCGGTTCAGCGTAAGGTCCCCCGACCGGGTCGAGCACCACTCGCGCGGCGTCACCGGTGAGCTCGCGGATACGGCTCTTCAGGTCCTCCCGGTCGTAATCGACCGTCGCTTCCGCGCCGCGCTGCCGGCATAACTCGAGCTTTTCCGCGCTCGACGCGGCGGCCAGCACCCGGGCCTTCATCGCCACCGCCAGATCGACGGCCGCCAGGCCCACGCCTCCCGCAGCGCCGAGGACGACCACCCAATCACCGGGTTCGACGGCGGCGATCGACCGCAGCGCGTGATAGGCCGTGCGGTAGGTGACACCGAACGCCGCCGCGGACGCGAAGTCGACGGCGTCCGGTATCTCGGTCACCATCGCCGAGTGCAGAAGCGTCTGCTCGGCGAACCCGCCGACGAACGTGGTGGCCGAAACGCGTTGACCCGGGCGATAAGACACGCCCTCACCGACCGCGATGATTTCTCCGGCGAGCTCGCTGCCCGGAGTGAACGGCACCGGAGCCTTGACTTGATACTTGCCTTCGATCATCAGCACGTCGGGGAAGTTGACCGCCGCCGCATGTACCCGCACCACCAGCTGGCCAGGTCCCGGCACCGGATCGACGACTTCGTCGACAACGAGGTCCTCCGGCGGTCCATAAGCGTGGCATACAACGGCGCGCATCAGCGCACTCCCAAACCGCGCAAACAGAACTTCACCAAATGATCGACGTCGGCGGCGGCGGGCCGCTCCGCGGAATCCAGGTAGCGGCGCATGGCCGACACCGTACACAGGAAAACAACGTCGGCGTCGCGTTGAGCATCATTGCTGCCGAGTGCGGCGATAGGTTCGATCAGCAGGTCGCGCATCGGCCGCATGATCGCGTCGTCCGCGGCCCGCCAG
>NZ_DATNJW010000113.1:0-3135 GCF_035603715.1 Mycobacterium sp.
GTCGCCGGCGCGATCGCCGAGATCCCGTCGGACGTGCTGCGGGCATTTCCGCTGCGGATAGTGGGTAGCGGGCAGGGGTCGGTACCCACTCGCGACATCCTGGCCGAGTTGCCCGCGATCGCCGAGGCGATCACCAGCGGCGCGCTGCACATCGACGCGCGGGCAGTCCCGCTGCGTGACGTGACGTCCGCGTGGCAGGACTTCGGCACCGAGCGGATCGTGTTCACCACATAAAACTGGGCGGCAACAGCCAAAGCTGTTGCCGCCCAGTCTGGTTACGTTCTAGCGTGACGATTTCTGGCGAGCCTCGGCCGCCTTCTCCGCGGCGCGCGCGGCGGTTGCCTCAGCTTCCTTCTTGGCCACGTCGCGCTGGGCCTCGGCCTTCTCCTGCTGCGCACGGCCTTCCTTGCGAAGGTCTTCGTGGCTGAGGACGATGCCGATGATTTCTTTCGCCTTGCCTTTGACGTCCTCGACAATGCCCTTGATGGCCGCTTCGGGTCCGCTGGTCACAGTCACTCCTTTTTGCTCGGGGATGGGGATGTTCAAGGCCTACCCGCCCTCGTCCGGATCGGAACGTGATGGCCGTCACCACGTGTCATGCGCGCCCATATCAATGCTGGCCAGGGGAACAGGACCAGCTCAAATTGAAGGCTTAGCGCTGTCAATCCGCGTGGATCCGGACCAGTGATATCGCCCGTGTACTCGAAATGAAAAGAGAGATACGCCGCTCCCTAGTGACTGAAGATGCTGGTGATACTTCTCAGGTCGACCGCGAGCTAGGGCTTGATCCTGATCTCGCCCGGCGACCACCAGCCGAAATGGGTGGCCGTGCCGAGATCCAGCTCGGCTGGCGGGGCATCGACCAGGGTGTCGAACTTACGCAGGGAGCCCCAGTCGCGGCCCCAGTCATGGGACAGGTAGGTGGACATGACGTGCGCCCGCAACAACAAGTCGGTGATGCCCAGCAGGCCGCCGTTGACGCCGTCCTGCCAGGTGTCGGTGTCCTGTTTCTTGGCGTTGTAGTCCGGGGTGATGCGGAACTTCGGGATCTCGGTGACGCCGTAGACGTGCAGCATCGGCTGTTGGCAGGGGAAGGCCAGTCCGACCGCCCAGTCCATCAGCACCGGTTGCTTCGAGCCGATGTACTCCTGCAGCGAGCGCAGCTCGGGCACCCGCGGCGGAGTCACCGCGATCCAGTCGTCCAGCGTCAGGGACAGGTCCTCGGCGACCACCCGCACCGCGACGGCGTCGGCGGGCATCTGGGAGCGTGCGAAGCGCAGATTGCGCCACACCTTCGGCTGCTCGCCGTAGAGGTCATAGGGCGTCAGGCGGCCGGCGGGCAGCACGGAGCCGCCGGGACCGGGCTTGCCGAATTCCAGCACCACCGTCTGTCCTTTGGTGTGATGGTGCAGGATGCTGTCGCCGGCGATGGTGCCCGCGGCGGTGACCACCACTAGCGGGTGTCCGGCGTCGGCTTTGGGGAGCTGATACCACGCCGAGGTCAGCCTGCTCTGCTGTTGCGCGCCGGTGGTATAACTGCCTGCCAGCGGAACCCGTTGCGGGTCAAGGCCGTAGGGCAGCGGCACCGTAGAGGCGTTGATGCCAGGCGTTTTCAGCTTGGTCGGCGCATCCCAGTCGTAATCGGTACCCGGCTGCGGAACTGACGTCTCCTTGACCGACTCGGCCAGGGTTCGGTCCGGTACGCCGTTGGGCGTGAATCCCGTTGGGCTGACACCACCCAGCGGGCCCAACGGACCGTAATTGTCCGGCTCCCCAGTTTTGAGCGGCGCCATGAAGCCGGCGTTGCTGTCCGGCTCGACCAGTACGTCGTCGGCCAGACCGCAACCTCCGCTGAACTCGCGCAGGTTGTCCCAGGCGTTCGAATAGGTCGGGTACTGCCGCACGATGCCGGCCACCATCGAGCCGATGAACACCAGCGCCATGAAGCCCGCCGCGAGGGGGATAGGCGCCGCGGTCAGCGCACGCGCCAGCCGACCCTCGCCACGGCTGGTGTCCGCGAAGTGCAGCCAGGCCGCGTACACAGCGGTAATCACGAACAGCGCGAAAAATATTGTGCTGATTGAGATTCCGCCGATTTTCGGCATGGAGTTGTTGAACGGCACCCCATAGCTGGACACGTACCACCAACCGTTGGTGGTGGCGAAGCACAGCGCCAACACGAACATCACCGCGGCCAGGAACGCCATCCGGTTGCGCGACCAGTGCAGTACTTTCGGTGACACCAGCACCGTCGTCAGCGCGGCCATCGCCGCGCCCACTGCGGCGAAGAGCCCGAAGTGGTGCACCCACTTGGTCGGGGTGAACATCAGGAAGAACATGGTGCCGAAGATGACACCCATCAGGCGCCACGCCGGCCCGCGGGCCACTCCTGGAACTCGCTTGCGCCGCAACATGATGAACACGGCCGTGAAAAGGCACAACGCCGTGATCAGGAAGCCGAACCGGCGCGCCAGCGACCCGTCGACGGTAGGCAGGATCAGGTAGTAGTAGCGCAGGTTTTCGGTGTACCAGGCCTGGCTGGGGCCGATCGCGGTGCGAATCCTGGTGGCTTCCAACACTGTCGACAGCGTCTGGTCGGCGAACACCACGGTGAGGATGACCGTGCCGGCGGCCAGCATGGGTGCCACCAACGGCAACGTGCCGACCAGGCGGTGGCGGCGGACCAAGATGCGCAGGATCGGACGGCCACCGGCGATCAATGCGGCCACGGCGATCAACCCGGTGGGCTGAACGCCGAGCGTGAACGCGGCCGTGATGACGGCCAGCGCGGCGGGCGTCAGTCGGCTGTAGCGCATCGAGCGTTCGATCAGCACGTAGGTGATCAGCGAACCGACGGCGATAATCGGCTCGGGCCGCAGACCGTTGTCGAACGGCATCCACGCAGTCAGCAGGACCAAGCCCGCCGCCCAGTTGGCGGCCTTGCTCGATGTCACGGCCGGCCCCAACCGGGGCAGCACCTCGCGTGACAGCAGTAGCCAGCACACCAGCCCCGCGATCAGATCCGGCAGCCGCATCCACAGGCTGGCGTCGCTGACGTGGGTCATCAGCGCCAGCAAGTTGTAGTACCAGCCGAACGGGTCCTCCGGGCTGCCGAACCAGCGGAAGTAGTTGGAC
>NZ_DATNJW010000114.1:0-4236 GCF_035603715.1 Mycobacterium sp.
GTGGCAGGGCCAAGAAGGAGCCCATGAATGCCACTTTTCCCAAAATCCGCCGGAAATACTCCGGTAATGCGCACGTAATACGCAGTAAATTCGACGGGCTATCCACTAACCGCCCGCAGTGGATTGGAGAACTACCGAACAACCGCTGCGGTCAGGTCAGCCGCTGGCTGACACCTCGGCCTCGCCTCGGGTGGAATGCAGTGCTGTGCCGATGGTTTCGGGAAGCAGATAGGTGCACACCAGACCCGTCAGGGACAGGCCTGCCAGCATGGGCCCGATCACCCAGCTGCCATAGGTGGCTTGCAGTGTGCCGGCGATCAGCGGGGGCACGGCACCACCGAGGATGCCGGCCAGGTTGATAGCCAACGCGGATCCGCTGTAGCGGTAGCGGGTGGCAAACAGCTCGGGAATGAAAGCTCCCGTTGGCCCGGAACCGATTCCGCCGATCGCGCACATGCCGGCGATGGCGACCGCGTAGAACACCGGGTTGCCGGTGTCGATCAACGGAATCACCACCAGCGCCCAGGGCACGCATCCCGCCCAGCCCAGCAGCATCAGCCTGCGGCGTCCGACCCTGTCGCTGAGGGTGGCCGACAGCGCGACGAACGCAATGCTGACCAGGCCGCCCAGCACTCCGACGGCCCAGATGAAGCCCCGGGTGTAGCCGAGTTCGGAGTGGGCGTACCTGGTCAGGTAGGTGTTCGACATGTAGACGAAGGACATGCCGCCCAGGATGCTGCCACCGGCCAGGACGATCTCTCGGCGCTGCAATCGCCACAACTCCGCGATCGGGGCCCTCGGGAGCACGTTTAGGGCCTTCTCCGCGACGAACACCGGAGTCTCGTCGATCCGCATCCGCACATAGAAGGCGATCGCGATCAGGCCGGCGCTGATCAGGAACGGAATCCGCCACCCCCACTGCATGAACGCGGGGCTGTTCTCGCCGATGGTGAAGTTCACGCCCAAAAACGTCAGGCTCGACAACACCACCGCCGCCCCGCCACCGAGCAGCGTGAACATCCCGAAGCGGCCGCGTCGGCCGTCGGGGGCGTATTCCGCGCTCAGTAGCGCCGAGCCCGCCCACTCCCCGCCTACGGCAAACCCTTGCAGCAGCCGCAACGCAACCAGGATCAACGGGGCTGCCACTCCAATGGTCGCCGTGCTGGGCACAGCGCCGACGGACATGGTGGAGACGGCCATGATCAGCAAAGTCGCGATCAGCGTTTTCTTCCGGCCCAACCGGTCGCCGAAGTAGCCGAAGGCGAGCCCGCCGATCGGCCGCGACACGAACGCGCTGGCAAATGTGCCCATCGAGGCGATCGTGCCCAGCGCCGGGCTGAGATGCGGGAAGAAGACGGTGGGAAACACCAGCGCCGCCGCGGTGCCGTAGATCATGAAGTCGTAGAACTCGATCGCCGAGCCCACCAGACACGCGGCGGCGACGCGTCTCATCGGGGTGGCGGTAGCGGCGGCGGTCGTCACCGCGACACCACCGTTGGGCTGCATCGGTGCACGGCTACGACGGTAGGGAAATCCGAGCCTGGTGTCACACCCGCCGCGCGTTAGCTTTGCGTCAACAATTTCTTCTTGAGTACCTTGCCCATCGCGTTGCGGGGCAGTTCGTCGACGATCCGAACCTCACGCGGCCGCTTGTGTACCGAAAGCTGCTGAGCCACATAGTCGATCAACTCTTGCGGCTCGGCCTCGCCAACGATGAACGCGACGATGCGCTGGCCCAGGTCGTCATCGGGCAGCCCGACCACCGCGGCCTCGGCCACGCCCGGATGCCCAAGCAGCACCGTCTCGATTTCTCCCGCCCCGACCCGGTACCCACCCGACTTGATCAGGTCAACCGACTCGCGGCCGACGATGCGGTGCATGCCGTCGGCGTCGATCACCGCGGCGTCACCGGTGCGATACCAGCCGTCGGCGTCAAAGGCTTCCGCCGTCGCGTCCGGCCGGTTCAGGTAGCCGTTGAACAGCGTCGGGCCCCGCACCTGCAGGCGCCCAATGGTTTCCGCGTCGTGCGGCACCGGATTGTCGTCGTCGTCGACCAGGCGGCTCTCGACCCCCGCCAGCGGCAGTCCGACCCAACCCGGTCGGCGTTCACCGTCCGCGCGGGTCGACAGCGTGATCAGCGACTCTGTCGCTCCGTATCGTTCGACGGGTGCATGGCCGGTGAGCCGGACCAACTGGTCGAACACCGGGACCGGCAGACCCGCGCTGCCGGACACCAGTAGGCGCGCCGACCGCAGCGCCTCGGCCGCGGCGTTGTCTGCCACCACCCGCGACCACACCGTCGGCACGCCGAAGTACAGCGTGCCGCGAGCTGCCGCATAGGCTTCGGGCGTCGGTCTTCCGGTGTGCACGAAGCGATTTCCGACCCGCAACGACCCAAGCAGGCCCAGCACCAGGCCGTGCACGTGGAACAGCGGCAACCCGTGCACGAGCGTGTCCTCGGCAGTCCACTGCCAGGCCTCGGCCAGCGCGTCCAGATCCGCGGCGATCGCCTGACCGCTCAACTGGACCCCTTTGGGCGGCCCGGTCGTGCCCGACGTGTAGATGATCAGCGCGGTGTCCTGCGGCGACGGCTCGGGTTGGCGGTGCCAGGACCGGGCACCCATCCGCACCGGAATGTGCGGCAACCCCTCGGGCTCATCGGGCACCGGACCCAGCCAGGCCTGCGCGCCGGAGTCGGTGAGGATGTGGCGGCGTTCGGTCTGCCCGACGTCGGCCGGTACCGGGACCACCGGCACCCCGGCGATCAGGCAGCCGGCGATGGCCAGCGCAGTCGGCGCGGTGGGAGTGGCCAGCACCGCGATCCGATCCGCACCGCGGACTCGTTCGGCAACCGAGTTGGCCGCCCCGACCACGTCACTACGGCTGAGCGTGACATCGCCGAAGCGCACGGCGTCCTCGAGATCATGGCCACCCGCGACAATGGAGGGGTCCAGCGAGGTCAGCAACACGTCAGCAGGCTACCCCGCTCGGTTCTCATCGCATCGTCGGATTGCGGTGTCGCCGTTCGTCGGACAGGTAGGGAGTCGAACACAGGGTTCTGCTCACCACCTAGGAGAAGCGGTCGCATCGTGAAACTCAACGACGTCGCACGAAAACTCATCGGTTCCGACCCTGCAACGCTGGTCACGATCAATCGCGACGGCAGCCCGCAAGTCAGCTTGGTCTGGATGAGGGTCGAGAGTACGGCCGAGGGTGCAGATGAGCTGGTCACCGCTCATCTTCAGGAGCATCAAAAGATCCGCAACATTCGCCGTGATCCCCGCGTGGCGGTGACCATCGTGTCCACCGACCGCAGCGGGCCGCAGACTCCCTATCTGTCGATCAAGGGCACGGCGCGCGTCGAGGAGGGCGGCGCTCCCGAACTGCTCGACGAGATCGCCACGACGACATTCGGCCCGGGCACCGGCTTCCCGCCGCCCGATGCACCGCCTGGATACCTGACGCACATCACGATCGAGAGAGTCGGCGGCGTAGGCCCGTGGGCGACCTAGGTGTTCATCACCCGTTCGCCGATCACCTTGTCGCGGCGCAGGGCGTCGACCTGGTCGCGGGATAATCCGAGGCCGCCGAGGATCTCGTCGTTGTGCTGCCCGAGCGTGGGCGGGGCGAACCGGTGGTGACGCTCCGGTCCGGGGGTGATCCGAAACGGCCAGCCGGGATAGCGGTGACGGCCGGTGACAGCGTGTTCGAAATCCTCGTAGAACCCGCGGGCGTCCAGCCCGGGCAGCTCATACATCCGCTCGGGCCTGGTCACCTCTTCGGCGGGGATGCCGTGTTCCCGAAGGGCGGCAACGATATTGGTGGCCGACCGTGTTCGGGTCCAGGTCGCGACCGCTTCATCGAAGGCCTCGTGATCGTCGGCCGCCAGGTCGGGGCGATCCATCAGGTGCGTCAGCCGCGACCAGTCAGTGTCGTCGCGCACCGACAGCGCCACCCAAGTGTGGTCGCTGTCGGTCGGGTAGACGCCCTGCCGGTAACCCCGCTGCCGGTTGCCCTGGCGCGGGGAGACGACGCCGTTCATCGAGTACTCGATCACCGGTTCGGCGGTGATCGCGGCACCGACTTCGATCTGCGCGACCTCGATCAGCTGGCCCTCGCCGGTGCGCCGGCGGTGGTCGAGCGCGGCGAGCAACGCCACCCCCGCGTGCACGCCGACGATGGGATCGGCCGGGCCCTGAACGTTGCACGGCGGACCCTGCGGGTAGCCGGTCACCG
>NZ_DATNJW010000115.1:0-37394 GCF_035603715.1 Mycobacterium sp.
TGCAGCAGCATCGGTATCACGATCAGGAGCAGGCCCCGCCCGATTCTGCGGGGTTCGGCGGGCCGGCCGAAAAGGTAGACCACACCCGCGCAGAAGATGGCGCTGTACAGGATGTGGGCAGCCACTCCGGTGAGCATCCGAAGGATGATGGTGCCGACCGAGGCCCCAATCTGGTTGGCGCCGAACTGCGTTCCGGCCGACGTCATGGCGTAGCTGATGTCCTCGACAATCTGAAAGCCTAGGCCGATGAACGCGCCCAGGATGAACCCGTCGAAAGCGGTCCGTACGTGCCGCTGCGCCAGCGCGATGAGCAGCAACAGTCCCGATCCCTTGGCCAGTTCCTCGGTGAACGGGGCGGCGAGCCCGGCGCCCCAATTCAGCGCCCACACTTGACCGAACGTCTTTGCGTACAGAGCGAGTATCGCGTCGTTGGCGTTTGCGGCCATTGCCCCGGTTGCGGCGAAGCCGCCCCACACGAACGCGACAACCATCAGCTTGTGCGGGAGCTTGGCGTAGTGGTCGATGCGGTCGGTGAACCACCAGAACAGCGCGGCGTAGATGGCGAATGACGTGACCGCCAGCCCGATCGCTTCGCCGTACGCGTTGTATTCGCGGGCGAGGGTCGACAAGAAATTCAGAACGCCGATGCCGACCAGGGCCAGGAATCCCCAGAACGCGAAGTTGCGTGGCTGGTAGAAGGTGAACCGCCTGCCCCAGCCGGAGAGGTCGAGCGCCACGTCGCGCGCACGATCGAGTTCGGTCAGTGCGGTCGTCATCGCTTTTCCTGCCCGGACTGGCTGATGCTGGCGATCATCCGCAACACCGCAGCGCTGGGCTCGGCGCCGGCGTCGGTCGGTCCGGTCGCGACTGCCTTGACTCCTCGGTCGCCGAATACGAACGCGGCGATCAGGCCACCGGTGTGCGGTCCGGTGACGCGCACTGTCGCCCCTTCCTTGCCCGCAGCGGTGACGATGGTGGCGGGCGCGCCGGTGATATGGACTCCGCGGCCTTGGTTGAGCGCATCCGTGGTGGCCTCGATCTGATCCAGCAATTGGTCGGCGTCGCCGTGGAACGGCCCCGTGCGGACGGTGAACTTCAGCGCTCCGTGCTCGATGCTCGCTGAGGCGGGGTACTGGCCGGATATCGGGCCGTGGCCCTCGCGGAGACCAGAGGTGATGCCCCAACCGGCTTCCGGAACGAATGTCACGTTGCCCTCGAGCTCCAAGACGTCGCCGGCTCTGACGATGTCGTGGTAAGGCACCGTTGCATTGATCACCGGCAACACCACCGACATGATGAATACCAGTGCGAATACCGCCAGCGTTGGGCGCAGGGTGCGTCGGTCCAGACCGAATAATCGCTCGTCGGCCGGCACCCACCCCTCGTCAGGTTCGAACCTTGGTGCTGAGGGTGCCGACGACACCTCGGCTCCCGGATCCGGCATATCCGCCCAGCCCTTCTACCCGCTGCGACAGCGCCCGCATAGCGCCGCAGTGAGAGTAGCGAGGGGTGCGATAGAAGGCATCAACAATGGCGACATCCGCGGCTTTGGCTCCCGCTCGGCCGATCACCTCCTAGGCTCGGAGTTCATGACAATCGACCGTATGGCGCTGGCCGCGGGCAGCATCCGACTTGCCTCGGGCATCTCGTTTCTCGTCGACCCCCTGCGCGCGAACCGGCTCTGGGGTGATCCGGACGAGCCCACGCCGACCGCGCAACTACTGCTGCGGTCGATGGGGTACCGCGACGCGTTGATCGGGGGCCTGCTGGCGACGGCGGCGGTGCGCGGCAGGAACACTCGCGGCTGGTTCCTGGCGTCGGCGGGCGCCGACGCCGCCGACCTGCTCGGCGGAATGAGCGTGCATCACGAGATGAAACGCTCGCAGCAACTGATTGGCCTGGGCGGCGCCGTCATCGGTGTCGGCACCGGGCTGTGGGGTGCCGTCCGGCGGACCACCCGCTCAGTCGACACCTCCGATTCGGCTGGCGGATAGTCAAAGCGCCTCGACCGCCTGGGTTGGCGAAGGTTGTTCCGCGCAACATTCACAGAGGCCCCGGACTGTTGGTGGAGACAGCGACAACAGTGCCGGTTTGCTCCACGATCGTAAAGGCGTTCGTAAGTGCAGCGTTTGCGCAGCCAGTAACTGGACCGAGTCGCAGGAGTGGGCTGGATGAAGCGGATCGTGTTGGGGATGACGGGAGCAACCGGCGCGGTGCTCGGTATCGAGCTGCTCCGTCAACTGCAACAGTGCGCCGATGTGGAGACGCACCTGGTGCTGTCGCGATGGGCGCGCGCCACTATCCATTTGGAGACGGAGTTGTCCGGGCGTGATGTCGAGTCCTTGGCCGACGCCGTCTATTCGTGGGACGACCAGACAGCCGCGATCTCCTCGGGTTCTTTCCGGCTCGACGGTATGGTGATCGCGCCGTGCAGCATGAAGACACTCGCGGCGATCCGGACGGGTTACGCCGACGGGTTGATCGCCCGGGCAGCCGATGTGACGTTGAAGGAAAACCGGAGGCTGGTGCTGGTACCGCGTGAGACGCCGCTGAGTCAGATTCATCTGGAGAACATGTTGGCGTTGGCGCGCATGGGTGCCAGCATCGTGCCGCCGATGCCGGCCTTTTACAACCATCCGGCGTCTGTGGACGACATCGTCGATCACATCGTGACCCGGATCTTGGACCAGTTCGACATCGAATCACCCACCGCCAAACGGTGGACTGGTGTAGCAGGCGCGAAGGCTGCGAGTTTGAAGGTGGTGCATCGCTGATGGCCAGGATCCGCGATCTCCGCGACTATCTGCGCGTGTTGGAATCCCTTGGGGACGTTGAGCATATCGACCGTCCCGTCAGCGCGGCGTTGGAGGCGGCGGCGATCACGCGGCGGTCGACAGAACAGGGGCGACCGGCTCCATTGTTCGACAACGTCGAAGGTGCGCCCACCGGATTCCGTTTGCTCGGAGCACCGGGTGCCTTGGCCAGCGATCCCCGGCATCGGTTGGCGCGCGTTGCGCTTTCGCTCGGTCTTGCACACGACGCGACGGCACAAGACTTGGTCGAGCATCTGGCGGCGGTGCATAAAAAGGCGCCGGTTCCGCCGGAGTTGATTTCCTCGGATTCGGCGCCATGCAAGCAGAACATTCTGGTCGGCGATGACGCCACCCTGGATCGCTTTCCGGTCCCACAGATACATCCCGATGATGGCGGCCGCTACCCGAACACCTGGGGCATCATTGTCGCCCAAACTCCCGATGGGCGTTGGACGAACTGGTCGATCTCGCGGATCATGATGATCGACGATCGCCACATGACCGGCTTGTTCCTGCCTCAGCAGCATATCGGGATGATCTGGGCGGAGTGGGAAAAGATCGGTAAGCCAATGCCTTTCGCGGTGGTGCAAGGCGGTGACCCCGGTGTGCCGATGATCGGTGGGATGCCGATTCCGGAGGGGGTGGACGAGGGGACTTTCCTGGGCACGCTCTACGGCGAACCGGTCGAGGTCGTCAAGTGTGAGACAAACGATCTCGAGGTGCCCGCAGGCGCAGAAGTGGTCATCGAGGGCCATGTTTCGATCACCCGCGATGCCACGGAGGGTCCCTACGCGGAATTCCATGGGTATGCGCTTCCGGAGACTTCCCCGGAGCCGGTGTACACGATCGAGGCGATTACCTACCGCGACAACCCAATCTGGCCGATCAGTGCCACCGGCCGCCCACCCGATGATTCGCAAATCGCACCGGCATTGGGGGTATCGGCTGAAGTGCTGGCGCTGCTACGTCACGCCGGCATCCCCGTCACGATGGCTTGGCTGCTGGTGGACACCGCGTGCCACTGGATGATCATCACCGTGCCGCGCGCCTGGCGCGACCGGTTGCCGGCCGCCACCTCGACCGGACTTGTGCACCGGATCGGGGAGCTGTTGAGCGCCAACCGGGTCGGTCACATGTGTCCGGTGACCTACGTGTTCGATGACGACATCGACCCATCCAACACCTCAGATGTGCTGTGGGCGCTGGGAACCCGCATCCACCCGAATCTGCGCCAAGAGCACTGGCCGGTCCCCATTCTGCCGTGGTATCAGTGCTACACCGAGGAAGAGCGGCACGCCGGGTGCGGACCCATCGTCGTCCACGACGGGTTACTCGCCGCCCTCGAAGACGGCGAAGCGCGACCCGCCACCTTCGACTGTCTTTACTCCGCAGAACTTCGCGAACGCGTCCTCGCCGCCGAGTCACGCTGAAGGGTCGACATGGCGGATCAGCGTGTCGATCAACGCGTTGATCGCCGGGCTGGCGCGTTGGGACGCGGCGTAGGCGATGGACAGCGTCCATGTGATGGATGGATGCAGGCGAACTGTGCGTAGGTCGGGGAAGCGGTTGGCCGCGCTCGCGGGCAGGATGGCGCTTGCCAGTCGGTGCCGGATGAGTTCAGCGGCGATCGCGTAATCGGCGACCTCATAGGCGCTGACCGGTTGGACCCCGGCAGCGGCGAATCCGGCGTCGAGGCGGTGTCGTATTCCCCATCCGAGGGGGAAGTTGATGAAGTCGTGTCCGGCGAGGTCGCCGAGTGCGACCTTTCGCCGATCTGCCAGCACGTGGCTGGATTCGCAGACGAAGACCATTGGCTCGCTCATCAGCTCACGCATCGCGACCAGCTGGGACCCCGGCGATGTGATCGACACGAGAGCCATGTCCATTTGGCCGTCGACGATGGCGGTCAGATGTCCGGCTGAGCCGGTCAGACTTTGCCGCAGGCGAACGGTGATCAACGGATTGGAGCGGCGGAACTCCTCAAGCGCGGCGGGCAGATCCAATGTTCCCCATGACATCAGGGTGCCCAGCGTGACGGTGCCAGTGAGTTGATCGCGGAATGCATCCACCGACGTCCGAGCCCGGTGAGCCGCGTGGATCACTTCGCGCGCGTGCTCGAGGAAGACCTCGCCGGCCGCCGTCAGCGTGATTTGGCGTTTGGAACGGTCGAACAGTTCGACGCCAAGTTCCTTTTCCAATCTACTGACCGACGCCGATAGGGCAGACTGCACCACGTGGATACGCTGGGCCGCCCGGGAAAAGTTCAACTCCGCGGCCACTGCGACGAAGTACTCCAGGTGGCGCAGCTCCACGGATATCATTCTATCGCGAATCGCGATTGCAATGTTCGTTTTTCTTCGTTGGACGAGATGACTGCTGGGGGTGTTGGCTAGACGGTGTAGTCAGCAGAACATCAGCTCAGGAGGAACGGACTCATGCGGGCCTTGCGCTTTACCGAATTCGGCGACCCCGGTGTGTTGCACGTGACGGACCTACCGGATCTGACTGGAACGGCGGCTGAAGCGGTTATCCGGGTGCAGGCGGCCTCGGTCAACCCGTCCGACGTGAAAAATGTTGCCGGCGCGATGGATTGGACGGTACTGCCGCGCACGCCTGGGCGTGATTTCGCCGGCGTCGTGATCAGCGGACCGCCCGAGTGGCAAGGAGCGGCGGTCTGGGGCACCGGGGGAGACACCGGCTTCATCCGTGACGGGTCGCACGCTGAATTGATGTCGGTGCCGGTGGAAGCGCTGGTGCGCAAACCCGAACCGCTCAGCTTCGACGAGGCCTCCACCGTCGGGGTCAACTTCGTCGTCGCTTGGTACGGGGCGGTAGAAACGGCGCAACTTGCCGCCGGCGAAACCATCGCGGTCTTCGGGGTTTCCGGTGGCGTGGGGGGAGCGGTGGCGCAGATCGCCCGCGCGATCGGCGCCAAAGTCATTGGAGTGGACCGCCGCCGGCCCGGTTCGGAGACAGCCGCCGCGTCCGTCATCGACCACTTCGTTGCGTTCGACCCGACGGCTGACGTCGGCGCCGAGATCAAGCGGCTCACCGCCGGTCGCGGCGTCGACGTGGTCTACGACGCCGTGGGTGGCGTGACCACACCGGCCGCACTGGCCGCGCTTGCCCGGCGCGGCAGGCTGGTGGTGATCAGCGTGGTCGGTTCCCGTGTGGTCGAAATCGATCTATTAGACCTGTATCACAACGAAACTCGAATCCTCGGCATCGACAGCACCAAGCTCACTGTCGTCGACTCCGCGCGGCGCCTGCAGCAGATGGCGCCCCACTTCGAATCCGGCGAATTCCGGCCCCTTCCCATCGCCGCCACCTATTCGCTCGACGATGCGGCCGCGGCGTATCAGGCGGTCGCCGACCACACGGCCGGCCGCGTCGTCATCCGGCCCTGACGACCCAATCTCACAGAGAGGCAAAGACAATGTCATCCGACCTGACCGAGCAAACCATCACCGAGGCCGTGCGGCAGACCTTCGCTGACTCCACCGACGAGCGCTTCCGCCAGGTGTTCACCTGCCTGGTGCAACACATCCACGATTTCGCTCGCGAGGTCCGCCTGACCGGCGACGAATGGTTCACCGCAATGGATTTCCTCGAGCGGGTCGGCAAAATATCGACGCCGACCCGTCAGGAGTTTGTGCTGCTTTCCGACATCCTTGGCCTGAGCATGCTGCTGGACAAGATCAACCAGCACGCCGAGTCATCGACCACTGACTCAGCTTTGCTTGGCCCCTTCTACGTCGAGGGACGCCCTACCGTCGACAACGGAGCCGACATCTCCGACGGCGTAACGGGCACACCGATGTTCGTCACCGGCCGGGTCGTCGACGAGCACGGCAAGCCCGTCGCCGGGGCCCACGTCGACACCTGGCACAGCGACGGCGAGGGATTCTACGACGTTCAGCAGACCGAAAAGCTGCACAACGAGCTCGCCATGCGGGCACTCCTGACCACTGACGAGGACGGACGATTCTGGTATCGGTCCATCACGCCGCGCTACTACCCGGTGCCCACCGACGGGCCATGCGGTGAGATCCTGCGCGCCGCAAACCGATCGCCCATGCGCCCACAGCACGTGCACTTCTGGTTCAAGGCCAAGGGCTACCAGCCGCTGATCACTCAGCTGTTTTGGCGAGACGATCCCTACATCGGCCGCGACGCCGTCTTTGCGGACCAGCAATCACTGATGGCAGATTTTGTACGGCACGAGCCAGGCACCGCTCCAGACGGAACGACGGTCGATGAACCGTTCGTCACCCTGGACTGGACCTTCACCCTCGCCGCCGAATAGCCAAGGGAAAACACCAATGCCACGTATACCGCTCACCAGCATCGAAGACCAAACCGAACCTGTCCGCCAGTGGATGGCGCGTCGCGGCAATCTCAACGTGTTCCGATTACTCGCCAATGCTCCGCACGTCTTTCCCGGCTGGACGCGCATGGTCGACGAGTTGTTCGCCAGCCCTACCTTCAGTCCGCGAATGCGCGAGGTGGTCATCCTGCGGGTGGCCCATCTACAGGGCTCACCCTATGAGCTCGGCCAGCACGTCGGGATCGCCCGCACCGCCGGGCTGACCGAGCAGCAGATCGACGCGATCCTCGAGAACGGCGACCTCGACGCGGTCAACTTCAGCCGCACCGAACGCACCGCGCTCGACATCACCACCGAGCTGTGCACCACTCACCGATTGCGTGATGACACCTTCGCCGCGGCGCACGCCGCTTTCGGCGACGAGGCGCTCACCGAATTGCTGATGATCATCAGCTGCTACTACGGGCTGGCACTGGTGCTCAACGCGGCGGACCTCGACGTCGACGCCACCGACAGATTCCAACTCTGACAGGAGAATTCAGATGACTCGAATCGCCTATCGTCGACCTGAAGAGATGACCGATCAGGCCCGCGAATTGACCTTGCAGCGGGGCAATCTCAACGTCTACCGTGCTCTGGCCAACGCTGAGAAGGTCTTCACCGGCTGGATGCTGGCCGGCCAGGCCATCCTCACCAGCCCGGTGTTGCCCATCCGGCTGCGCGAACTCGTCACCCTGCGCACCGCTTATCTGATGGACTGCCCCTACGAGCTCGGCCAGCATAGGGACGTGGCCCGGACGGCCGGGGTCAACGCCGATGAGATCGAGGCCGTCACTTCCGAATCAAGCTGGCAAACAGCCAATTTCAGCCCAGTCGAACCTGCGTTGCTGCAGCTGACAACCGAATTGGTCACCACACGCAGCGTCTCGGCCGAAGTGTTCGAACAGGTGCACACAGCTCTGGGTTCTGAAGCAACGGTGGAGGTTCTGATGGTGATCAGCCGCTACGCGGGCCTGGCGCTGATGCTCAACGCGCTCGACGTCGACCTCGACGAAAGCGCGCGGTTGCCGATCCCGCCGCTACGCGATGCGGCAAAGTAAGCAGCAACATACGTCGCGTCATTGCTGCTGCCCCAGCAGAATTGGAGCAGTAGGTTCTTCGGTCGGGCGCTGAACCCGGGGCAGGTTGCGGTCGCCGCGGGGGTAGATGACTTGCGGCCACCAGAACCACCGTCCCAGCAACGTGGCGATCGACGGCATGAGCAACGTGCGCACGATCAGCGTGTCCAACAATAGTCCGATGGCGATGGTGGAACCCAGCTGCGCGATGATGCGCAGACTGCTGCCGAGCATCGAGGCCATGGTGACGGCAAACACCAGGCCCGCAGCGGTCACCACGCCACCCGTGCCGGCCATGGCACGGACATATCCGGTCTTCAATCCTGCGTGGATCTCCTCCTTGAAGCGGGAGACCAAAAGGAGGTTGTAGTCAGCGCCAACAGCTAACAGGATCATGACGGACATCAACATCACCAGCCAGTGGATGTTGATGCCGAACGCATCTTGCCAGATCAGCACGGACAGCCCGAAGGACGCGGCAATGGAACTGCCCGCGGTGCCCACGATCACCAGCGCGGCCACCAGAGCACGGGTGAGGATCAGCATGATCAGGAAGATCAGCGTGAGCGCGGACACGACCGCGATCATGAGGTCGTATTTCGTGCCGTCGGCCATGTCCTTGAAGGTCGCGGCCGTACCGCCAAGATAAACCTTGGCGTCCGAGAGGGAGGACATCTTCAGGCCTGCCTGCGCGGCCGTTCGCTCCGCACCGACCCGCGCGATCCCCGCCGGAGTCATGGGATCCTCTTGGTGGGTGATGAAATAACGAGCGGATTTGCCGTCCGGTGATAAGAACATCGCGAGACCGCGCTGGAACTCCGGGTTCTGGAATGCCTCGGGAGGCAGGTAGAACAGGGCATCGTTTTTGGCGGTGTCGAAGCTTTGCCCCATCACGATCGCGGTGTCGTTCATGGCTGCCATCTGGTTGATCGTCGCCGACATGGTTTGATACGTCGTCAGCGACAGCCCGCGCATGGTCTTCATGCTGCTGATCATTGGTGGCATCAGCGCGAGCATTTGCGGCATGAGCGAATCCATTGTGTCCAAGTCTTTTACAAGGTCGTGCAGCTTTTCCGAAATCCCGTCGATACCGTCCAATGCGTCAAACAGCGACCGCAGCGACCAGCAGATCGGAATATCGAAGCAATGCTTCTCCCAGTAGAAGTAGCTGCGGATAGGCCGCCAAAAATCATCGAAATCCGCTATGTGGTCGCGCAATTCGTCAGTGATCGCCGTCATTTCCTTCGTGGTGCCGACCATATGATGGGTAGTGGCGGTGAGCCGCTGCATGACGCCATACAGGCGCTCCATGTTGTTGATCGTGAGCTGCATTTCATCCGACATCTTGAGCATGTCGGCCAAGGTGCCCCGCAAGAACGGCAGGTTCTGATTGTTGGTCTGACCTTGCATGCTGTTTTGAAACGGTATCGAGCTGTGTTGAATCGGAATTCCCAGGGGCCGGGTGATGTCTTGCACCATCGCGATGCCGTCGACGCGCAGCACGTTGTAGGCGACCCTGTCCAAAACGAGCATGTCGGCCGGATTGCGCATGTCGTGGTCGGCGTCGACCATCAGGATGTCCGGATTCATCCGGGCCGGCGAGAAATGCCGGTCGGCGGCCGCGTATCCCACATTGGCTGGCGCACCAGCGGGCATATAGAACCGGTCGTTGTAGTTCGTCACATATCCGGGCAGCGCGACCATGCCGATGAGCACCACCACCGCACTGGCAACAAGGATCGGCGCGGGCCAGCGGACCACCGCGGTGCCCACCCGCCGCCACAGCCCGCGCTGGCCCGCCGCGCGTTTGGCTTCGAACCATCCGAAACGGCTGCCGATGGAAAGTACCGCCGGCCCCAGCGTGAGCGCGCAGGCCACCACGACCAGCATTCCGGTGGCGACGGGCACACCCATCGTTTGGAAATACGGCAGCCGGCAGAAGCTCAGACAGTAGGTCGCGCCGGCGATGGTCAGCCCCGAACCCAACACAACAGGAGTGACGGAGCGAAACGTGGTGTAATAAGCGGATTCTCGATCTTCACCGGCCTGGCGCGCCTCTCGATAACGGCCGAACAGGAATATCCCGTAGTCGGTCGCCGCCGCAATTCCTAGCATTGTCAGGATGTTCGATACGAACGTGGTGAGTCCAAAGACGTCATGGATTCCCAGAACCGCGACGACTCCGCGAGACGATCCCAACCCGATCCCGGTCAAGAACAGCTGGACCAGCGTGGTGACCACAGAGCGGTAGACGATCAGCAGCATGATCGCGATCGCGCCGAGAGTCATCACCGTGATCTTGGCCAGGCTGGCGTTGCCGATGACGTGCAAATCATCGGTGAGCGCCGCCGGGCCGGTGACATAGGCCTTCACCCCTGCCGGCGCCGGGGTGTGTTCCACCACCTTGCGGACAGCGTCGACGGATTGATTCGCTAATGTCGTGCCTTGATCACCCGCGAGATTCAACATCACATACGCGCCCTTGGCGTCGCTGCTCTGGACGCCCGCTGCGGTAAACGGCTCTCCCCAGAAATCCTGAATGTGTTGGATATGTTGGGGATCCCGCTTCAACTGTCCGACGATGCTGGCGTAGTAGCGGTGAGCGTCGTCGCCGAACTTCTGCCGGCTTTCGATGACGATCATCACCGTGCTGTTGGAATTGAATTCTTTGAAGTTGTGCCCCATCAGGCTCATCGCCTTCATCGACGGTGCGTCCACGGGAGTCATCGGCGAAGCATGCGCCTCCCCGACCACTTCCAATCGGGGGGCGATGGTATTCACGATGACGGCGACGAACACCCAGAACAGAATGACCGGAACCGCCAACACGCGGATGGTGCGCGCGATGAACGGCCGATCAGGCTGCGGCATAGTGTGCTTGGTGCTCGTGTCGGTCATGCGGACTTCACCAGACAAAAGGTCTGCGCGTTGCGGCCATCGGTGCTTTTTTGGTCCCGAACCACCCCGTCCACGGTGACGCGACAGCCGATGTGATCACCGTCGCCCTGCGCCATGATGTTGGCGCTGACCGCGGGTAGGGTCGTTGATATCGTGGTCGACCACGGCAGGGCCGCATGGACTTCGTGGGTGTTGGCGTCCGCGTCGAAGTAGTCGATGGTGGCGGTGGATCCTGGCGGCCCTAACACGTCATAGACCACAACCTTCGGGTTGAACTGCACGATCTCGATACCAGCACCGGCATTGGCATTGAGGTCCTGGGAGGCAAAGACTTTGTGCAGCCGCACAACGATCAATCCCGAGACGGCCAGCACCACCACGACCACCAACGGTATCCATGCTCGTGCAGCTACGCCCGTAACTGGAATAGCCTTCACCTCAGCACCTTTCGCTCAGTGACGGAGCCGTCGCCAGCACCACTCGTCAGGTCTGACCTGCACGGAAGAGCTCCGGCAGCCACCGTGCCCGCCGGGCCGTAAACCTCACAGATCATCCCTTCGGATGCTTTGCATGGTGTCGGAGACGAAACGATGTCGGCCCCAACGTGATCCGCGCGCGCCAGCAGTGCGCGACCAGACCGCTTCGCGTCATGACACTCGGTCGATCGCCCGGGACATCCGCTCCGCCTCGAATGTGAATGGTCCCGTATCGAGGGTCGTTCGCATCCCCTCTGGGCTGAAGAGTCCCAAGAGGCCGGGGAATAGCACTCCGCCGGGATCAATGGGCGCCGAGTGGGCCAGCGTGCCGACTCGGATCGGCGCGAATCCGGTTTGGGTGATGATTTCGGCGGTGATCCAGGCCGTATCGTTGTCGTCGGCCGCATAGCCGATACCCCATCGACCAGGTTCCCGGCGGCCTCGCAGCCACAACGTTTCGGCGAGCTGGTGTGAGAAAGCACGTGCCACCGATGATTTCGGGAACAGCTCAGCCGTCACCATCCCCGAGGTTTTGCCACCGAGATCCTTGATGGTCATCACACCGTCGTCGTGCCAGAGGAACGGATTCGAAGGGTCGATGACGACCGCGCCGGCCAACCGATCGCGATAAACCTCGGCGAACGGCGCGACGGCCGCGTTCGGGATCGCCAGGATCGCCACTTCCGCCCCGTCGACTGCTTCCTCAACCGTGCGGACCCTGTAGTCGATGTCTTCCCGCTGATATGCGGGCGGACTGAACGCGTCGGGGCGTCGCGCTCCGATGATGACCTTGTTTCCGGCCAGGATCAGGTGGCCGGCCAACGCCGACCCGATCAATCCAGCGCCGACTATCGCGATCCGGTGCGGCAGTCCCATGGGCATCTTCACACTCCTGCTGACAAAAAACGAAAAATGTCAGCAGTCAGTATGCGCCGGTCGGTTGGAACGTGTCAACCTGGGCCACTTTGTAAAACAGGTCGAGTTGATAACATCAGACTGCTGACGTATCTAGTAATATGTCGGCTATGCCGCGACGATCGACCGGTCAGCTAGCCGCACCTACGAGCACTGACGACGCGCGCGAGCGCATCCTGGCCGCCGCTGAACGCTGCATTGATCGCCACGGGATCCGCAAAACCACGATGGACGACGTTGCCAATGAGGTCGGGTTGTCGCGGCCGAGCGTGTACCGCTATTTCGCTGACCGCGACGATCTGCTGATCGAATTGATCACCCGGCACGCGCGAGCATTGCTCGCCCGGGCGCACAAATCGATCTCCGGTCGGAGCAGCCTTCCGGATCAGATCGTCGAAACCGTCCTCTATACCGCAGAACACGCTCGCCGCGATCCCCTGACAAGGCACGTCCTCGACCCCGATGGCACGAGCCTTGGCAAACGAATGGTCGCCTCGGGAGTAACGGAGAGGTGCAGAGCCGAGATGTGGGATCCCGTTCTCGACGCCGCTGTCGCCAACAATGATCTACCGCCGGGGCTGACCCGCTCGGATATCCACTTGTGGCTCGGCAACGTTACGAAGATCGTGATGCGCGGCCTCGAGGACGGTGACGGCGACGTGAGGCGCTACCGGTCCATACTGCGTCGCTTCGTCGTCCCCGCCTTTACCCGTGCAGACGAGCCGGCGGGCGTGTGATCGATTGCGGTCAGCGGCCTGACGTTCCTGTTAGGTCTGCGTGGGAACGACCAGATACCGGTCTCCGGCGCCCCTCCGTGAAATCGCTTGGAGGACCTGGGGTTCAAGCAGGTCAGCCGGTGTGATTGTCTGCGTGTACTGGCTGGCGAAGGTAGTTTTCACCTCTGCTGCCACCCGCGTCCGACGCTCCGCGCCATCCCGAACGAGCGGCCAATATTGTCGGCACTCACAATGACATTGAAAGGTCTGAGCGGCACGATTCAGTGCATGCCCCACTGTGTCGGAGGTGGTTCAGCCGCTTGTCGAGGTTGAGGAGTTGCCGATGACCACGCCAATCTTGCCCGGCAGACCCGCTCCGCTGGGCGCGACGTGCGGGCCGGACGGGACGAACTTCGCCGTGTCATCGCAAGGCGAACAGGTGCAGCTTTGCTTGTTCGACGACAACGGAGCCGAGACCCGACTGGCGCTGCCGGAACGAGACGGCGACATCTGGCATGGCTTCGTGCCCGGCGTGGGGGAGGGCCAGGCCTACGGTTTTCGGGTCGGTGGCGCCTACGACCGCTCCCGGGGCCTGCGCTACAACCCCGCCAAGCTGCTCCTTGACCCCTATTCCCGCGCGATCGATGGTGAATGCCGGTTCGGGCCCGAATTATTCGACTATGCAACGGATAACACCGCGGCTCCCAGCCCGCTGGATTCAGCCGGCCACATGCCGCGCAGCCTGGTGACGGCGCCGCTGCCGCCGATTCCGCCCATGCCCGGACCGGGACATCCGCTCGCCGACACGATCATCTACGAGGTGCACGTCCGTGGATTCACCGCAACGCATCCCGATGTGCCACCCGAGCTGCGCGGCACCTACGCCGGCTTGGCGCACGAGGCGGCGCTCGACTACCTCGTCCATCTCGGCGTCACCACTGTCGAGCTGCTGCCCGTTCACCACAACGTGCCCGAGTCATTCCTCGTCGAGCGGGGGCTGACGAACTACTGGGGCTACAACACCATCGGCTTCTTTGCGCCGCACGCGGCGTACTCGGCTGCGGTACGGGCGGGCCGTCGCGGTGGCCAGGTGGCGGAATTCCGGGGAATGGTCGATGCCCTCCACGCGGCAGGGTTGGAGGTGCTGCTCGACGTCGTGTACAACCACACCGCCGAGGGTGGGCCTGGGGGTCCAACGCTGTCTCACCGCGGTCTCGACAACGCCGGCTACTACCGCCTTGACCCGAGCGACCCGAGTCGCTACATCGACACGACCGGCACGGGCAATTCGCTGAATATGGCGAATCCGATCACGCTGCGGATGATCACGGATTCGCTGCGCTACTGGGTGTCGACAATGGGCGTCGACGGCTTTCGTTTCGACCTCGCTCCGACCCTCGGACGAGCTGACGGCGCCTTCGACCCATTCTCGGCGTTCTTCGACGTGGTAAGCCAGGATCCGGTCATCTCACAGGTCAAGCTCATCGCTGAGCCGTGGGATGTCGGCAGCATGGACAGTTACGACATCGGTCGCTTCCCGCCGCTGTGGAGTGAATGGAATGGACGCTTCCGCGACACTGTGCGCGACTGGTGGCGCAGCCACGACGGGCTGTTGTCGGATTTCGCTACCCGCCTGTGCGGTTCGGCTGACATCTACGACCGCCCCGATGAGGGACGCCGCCCCAGCGCGTCGGTCAACTTCGTCACCGTGCACGACGGCTTTCCGCTGACCGACCTGGTCTCGTACAACAACAAACACAACGATGCCAATGGTGAGGGCAACCGCGACGGCACCGACGACAACCGCTCATGGAACTGCGGAGCCGAGGGCACAACCGATGATCCAGCTGTAGTGGCCCTCCGTGCTCGGCAAAAGCGGGCGTTCCTTGTGACGCTGTTGCTCTCGGCAGGGGTACCGCTGCTGTTGGGGGGCGACGAGCGCGGGCGCACCCAGCGGGGCAACAACAATGCCTACTGCCAGGACAACGAGATCACCTGGTTCGACTGGACGACAGTCGACGGTGAACTGCTAGATTTCACAACGGAACTCATCGCATTGCGTCGGCGTCATCCGGCGTTCCGCAGGCGGCGCTACGACACCGGCACGGCGGCGTCAGACCTGCGCTGGTTCACGAACTCAGGTGCGGAGATGACTGCCGAAGAGTGGCCAGACCCGATTGCTCGCAGTGTCGCGTTGTTCATCGACGGCTCAACGGATCCGGATGAGGGTCCCGACGGAATGCCGATGATCGATGACGACTTTTACGTCCTGCTCAACGGATGGTGGGAGCCATTGACCTTCACTGTGCCAGACGATCTGCGCGGCAGACGCTGGGACATTGCCTGCGACAGCTTCGACCCTGCGCGAAAGATTACGGTCGTGCAGGAGCTTACGGTGGGGCCGCGCTCGGCCGTGGTCTTGCAGTCGTCGTGACCCCGACACGCAAACCCCCGGCGGCCTCTACTCCCGAGTGGTCCGCGATCTGTCCTCGGTACCCAGCACGGTGACGGGGAGTCGCCAGATCACATCGTCACGGTCAGTGGCCACACATTCCAGATCTCGTCGCAGTACTCGGCGATAGCGCGGTCCGACGAGAACTTTCCGCTGCGGGCGGTGTTGAGTATGGACATCTTCGTCCACGCATCCTTATCCAGCCAGGCCGCGCCCACCTGCTCCTGCGCGGCCACATAGGACGCGAAGTCAGCGCATACCAGGAACGGGTCGTCGTACCGCAGGTTGTCCACCAGCGGCTTGAACACCTCGGTGTCGCCGTGCGAGAACTGGCCGCAGCTAATGAGATTCAGCACCGATCGCAGCTCGTCGTTGCTCTCGATGTAGTCCTCCGGGCGATATCCCTTCGCCTTGACGGCTTCGACCTCGGACTCGGTCAGACCGAACAGGAAGAAGTTCTCGGCGCCGACCTCCTCGCGCATCTCGACGTTGGCGCCGTCGAGCGTGCCGATGGTCAGGGCGCCGTTGATCATGAACTTCATGTTCCCGGTCCCGGAGGCTTCCTTGCCCGCGGTGGAGATCTGCTCGGACAGGTCAGCGGCCGGGTAGATCAGCTGGGCGTTCTTGACGCTGAAGTTCGGCACAAACGCGACCTTGAGGAATTTGTTGACCTCGGAATCGTTGTTGATCGTCTCGCCAACGGCGTTGATCAGCTTGATGATTCGTTTGGCCATGAAATATCCGGGCGCCGCCTTGCCGCCGAACACGAAGGCGCGCTGCGGAATCGACAACCCAGGGTTCTGCTTGAGGCGGTGGTACAGCGCGATGATGTGCAACACGCTGAGGTGCTGGCGCTTGTACTCGTGGATCCGCTTGACCTGAATGTCGAACATCCAGTCCGGGTTGAGCTCGATGCCGGTCGCCGTGCGCAAATACTTGGCCAGGCGCGCCTTGTTGCCGCGCTTGATGTCGCGCCATTGCGCGCGGAAAGAGGCGTCCTCGACAAATGGCTCCAGCCCACGCAGGCGGTCCAGGTCCCTCAGCCAGCCGTCCCCGATGGTGCGGTCCAGCAATTCGCGCAGACCCGGGTTGGCCAGCGCCAGGAAGCGCCGGGGCGTTACGCCATTGGTCTTGTTGCTGAACCGCTCCGGCCACAACTCGTAGAAGTCCTTGAGCACGCTTTCTTTCAGCAATTCCGAGTGCAGCGCCGCGACGCCGTTGATGGCGTGGCTGCCGACGGTCGCCAGGTGCGCCATGCGGACGTTCTTGCCGCCGTCCTCGCCGATCAGCGACATGCGGCGAACGCGGTCCTCGTCGCCGGGGAACCGCGAGCGCACCTCGTCGAGGAATCGGCGATTGATCTCGTAGATGATTTCCAAGTGGCGAGGCAGTGACTCGGAGAACAGCTCCAGCGGCCACTTTTCCAGCGCCTCCGGCAGCAGGGTGTGGTTCGTGTAGCCGAATGTCGCCACGGTGATCGCCCACGCCTCGTCCCAGTCGAGATCGCGCTCGTCGACCAGCAACCGCATCAGCTCGGCGACGCCGATGGACGGGTGGGTGTCGTTGAGCTGCAAAGCGAATCGTTGCGGAAGCTCACGGACCCCGGCGTCGGCGAGGTCGTCCATGATGTGCAGCACGTGCTGCAGCGAGCAGGACACGAAGAAGTACTGCTGCAGCAGGCGCAGCCGCTTGCCGGCGTCCGGCTCGTCGTTGGGGTAGAGCACCTTGGTGACGGTTTCGGAGGTCACCTCGTCTTCGACGGCCTTGTAGTAGTCACCGGTGTTGAAGGCTTCCAGTGCAAAGGACTCGACCGCCCGCGCACTCCACAGCGTCAGCACGTTGCAGGTGTTGACGCCGTAGCCCTGGATGGGGGTGTCGTAGGCGACCCCCTTCAGCAGACGCCCGGGCACCCACCGGACGCGTTCGTGGCCGGCGTCGTCGGTGTAGTGCTCGGCGTAGCCGCCCCACTTCACCAGATAGTTCACGTCGGGTTTGGCGATCTCCCAAGCATTTCCGTTGACCAGCCAGTTGTCGGTCTTCTCGACCTGCCATCCGTCGCGGATCTCCTGGTTGAAGATGCCGAACTCGTAGCGGATGCCGTAGCCGATCGCCGGACGTTCGAGGGTTGCCAGCGAGTCCAGGTAGCACGCGGCGAGCCGGCCGAGGCCGCCGTTGCCCAGCCCGGGCTCCGCCTCGCACGCCAGGACCTCGTCGAGGTCTTGACCCATCGCCGCCAGGGCGGTTTTTGCCGCCTGCTCCAGGCGTAGGTTCAGCAGGTTGTTACCGAGCTGTGGGCCCATCAAGAACTCGGCGGACAGGTAGCAGGTGACCTTGCGGCCTAGGTCAAGCGAGGTCTGTGTCGACGCCACGCGGCGGTCCTGCATGCGGTCGCGCACGGCCAGTGCCAGCGCCCGGTAGTAGTGCTCGGGCTTCAGCGCAGCGGCCGGACGGCCGATCGAGTAGCGGAGGTGATCAGTGATCGCCCGCTGCAGTGCGTGCGCGCCCATCCCGGTGCGCGAATGCTCGTTGAGGTCGGCGCGGACGCCACTGGGTGTCTGGTCGACATCGGTCATCGTGAGTCCTGTTCCCTCGATCGGCTCAATACGCACGGGCCTTTGCCGCGGTGCCCAGGTCGTCATTGTGGCAGCGACGTCTGCACACTGGGCGCAAAAATGAAGTCCGTCAGGTTAACGCCAGCTCACGTACTCGCGACGAACGAGCGATGCCGTCGCGCGACGACAGCCAACGGGCTCGCAACAAACAGGTTTCCGGACTGCGCCTACCTGCGCTACATCTTGATCGCCGGTATCAGCCTGTCGAGGTTCCAGAGCTGATCTCGCCGGGCAGATAGGCACGAGATCAGCATGGCGAAAGCCCAGATGCCGATCAGCACCACGACCGCCTGCCACAGCCGGCCGTCGATTCCGCCGAGTATCAGCTGCCGAAGTCCGTTGACGCCATAGGTCATCGGGTCGAAGCGGTGCAGGAACTGGAAAGGCTTCGAGGTGGTTTCCACGGGGTACATGCCCCCGGCGCTGACCAGTTGCAGCATGAGCAGCGCCATGATGAGCACCCGGCCCACCGCCGGGCCGACGAGCGCATTGATCGCCTGTGTTGCGGCCACGAACGCGAACGAAATAAGGATCATGAAGCCGAGCATCGAGGCGGGGTGGACGACGTGCATGCCGAGGCCGAACCGCACCACGCAATACAGGATGACCGCCTGGAACATCGCGATGACCGCCGCAGGAAGATAGCTCGACAGTGCGACTCGAATGGGAAGTACTTCGGCAGCGATCGCGCGGCTTTGCAAGGGCCGCAATACCATCCAGAGCACCAGTGCGCCGAAAAACAGCGCCAGCGTCAGGAAGAACGGAGCCATGCCGGTGCCGAAGTTCGGCGCGGCATTCTCGTGTGAGGTCTCGAGCTGAACCGGGCCGCCGATGGTATCCGCGATGGCATCCTTCTGCTGGTTCGTCCAGTGGGGCGCCTGCTTGGCGCCGTCGCTGAGTTTGGTCGCGAGCTCGGCAGAGCCGGATTTGAGCTGCTGTGCGCCATCGTCGAGTTTGGCTATGCCGCTTGCTAACTGGGTGTTACCGGAGGCAACCTGCTTGGCTCCGTCGCGCAGTTGGGTGAGCTTGCTGGTCAGGTCCTGCCCTTTGTTGCCGACCTGGTCGAGGGCCGAGGCCAGCGGACTGCCGGGTGCGCGCAGTCCCGATGTCATGGCGATTGCGGCGTTTTGCGCGTCGGTGAGGCGCTGCCGGATTTGCGGCGTGAACGCGTGCTGTCGGAGTTGGTCCTGCACGCCGCGCAGCGTGTTTGCCAACGGGTCCTGTCTGGCGGACAGCTGGTCGATCACCGGCGAAAGTGCACTGGCGGCATTGTCCTGCGCCGTGGCGATGCCGCCGATCTGATCATTGGCCTGCTGTAGCGCGGTCGCGCCCTGTTGCAACTGGTCGGTGCTGCCACCGACTTGGGACAGCGCCTTGGTCACCGCGAGCAGGGGTTCGGTGGCCGAGTTGATCCCATCGGAGAGCTGCTGAGCGCCGGTGGCAAGCGTCGCCGAGCCCGACCGGGCGGTGTCCAGACCGGCCGCCAGCTGACTGGTGCCGTCGGCGAGTTGGGCGGCCCCGTCGGCGGCCTGTTTGATGCCTGCACCGGACGAAACCACCACGGAGAGCATCTGATTGACCGCCTGCCCGGAGATCCGAGACGAGACGGCGTTGAGCACCTGGTCGATCGCGGTACGGCCGATGCTCGTCGAGATGTAGTTGTTGGCGTCGTTGTACACGGCGATCAGGTTGGCCTTTTTCGGTTGTCCGGTCACCGGCGAAGCGATCGCCGCACTGAAATCCGGTGGCAGCTCGACCATGAAGTAGTACTTGCCGTGTTCGACTCCGTGGTGCGCTTCCGCGGGGCTGACGACGTGCCAGTCCAGGCTGGCATCGGCAGTGAGGCTCTTGGCTATCTCGCTGCCCGCGTTGAACGGTTGCCCGGACACCACAGCGCCCCGGTCGGAGTTGACCAGTGCCACCGGCATCTTGTTCACATGGCCGAACGGGTCCCAGAACGCCCACAGGTACAGCGCCCCGTACACCAGCGGCAGCAGCATCAGCACGATGATTGCCACCCGGGTCATTCGGCTGCGGCCGAAACGTTTGATTTCCGAGCCGAATGCAAGTCCAGCAAGCATCGTCAGTCCCCTCCGGTCAAGATGCGGTGATCGTGTAGTTCGTGGTCGGGCGCGTCGGTGCCGAGCGGATTGGTCACCCCGACGACGACGGTGCACTGTGTGGCGAGCTCGCCCAGTCGCTCGACCGCGATCGTGCGGCGCGCGTTGTCGCGTACCTGTTCGAGATCGCCGACCACCAGAATTGGACGGTTCGATAGCGTCGCCAGCGTGATCCGCAGCAAAAACAGTTCCAGATCGGACAATTCGACGATGTAGGTGCCAGGGGCCGGTGGAGGAGTGTCGCCGAATACTTCGGTTAACTTGGACCGCCCGGCTTCCCGGGGAATCTGTGCGTACCACGGTGCCAGCCACCGCCGCTGCTCGGCGAGCACCGTCTGCACGGTCACCGATTCCTCGAGTTCGTCGATGTCGGGAAAGGCCGCGATCGCGCAGTGCCGGCGAATCGCCCGCGGCGTCGTATCGCCGAGGACGTTCAGCGTGCCGTGGGTGGGCTTGAAGCGACCCGCCAACGTCATCAGCAGCGTGGTCTGTCCTGGCCCACCGGGCATCTGAACGGCGTGAAAGCCCGCCGCGAATTCCAGGTCTATACCCGAGAACAGCGGCCCGTGCTCGCCGTCGACCCCCAGTCCGGTCGCGGTGATTACCGCCGGAGCGGCCGCCTGATCCTGTGTGTCCACGTATCGCTCCTAATCGCTTTGGACCGCGAAAGAATCCAGGAGGACGGTGATCAAATTCGCGAGTAGGTCCGGGTCGATGGTTCCTGGGCGAAGAACTTCCTCCATCGCGATCCCCAAGTTGATCGTGACGACGAGCTGGGCGAGATCGGCCAATCGCTTACCGGACGGCGCGGTGGTGGTCGATTCGACGATGGTCTGCGCCTGGTCGGCGGCGGCGGCATGACGACGCGCGATCAGGCGCTCGCGCAGCTCGGGATCGCGCACCGCACGCAGCCAGTACTCGACGAACAGGATGTAGTAGTCGGCGCGGCCGTGAACCGAGTCAAGCACCGACCGGCTCAATGACTGCGCGGCCGCCGCGGTATCGCCGCCACTTTCCAGCGCCGTGGCGATCTGCTCGCCACGAAGCTCGAACTCGCGGTCAAGCAAGGCCAGGAACAATTCGTCTTTGGATCCGAAGTTCGAGTAGACCGCGCCTTTGGTGAATCCCGCGGCTTGACCGATTGCGTCGATCGTGGCGCCGGCGAACCCCTCGGCGGCGAAAACTCTCGAGGCTGCATCCAGGATCCGGTCCCGTACCTCGCCTCGTGTCGGGCGGGTTCGCATTGGCTTGACAGGCGACATGGATGAAAGCATACTCGACGGTATCGATTCGATACTGATCAGTATCGAGGTGATACCCAAAAAGTATCGATAGGTGGGGTTGAGATGACGAATTTTGATGTGGTGATCCGTGGCGGCACGGTGTTCGATGGAACCGGTGCGGCGCCGACAGCTGCCGACGTCGGAGTCCGCGACGGGAAAGTGGCCGCGATCGCCCAAGGTCTGCCCGAGGGCGTGCGCACCGTCGATGCATCCGGCCAATGGGTGATGCCCGGCCTGATCGACGTGCACACGCACTACGATGCCGAAATTCTGCTCAGCCCCGGACTCGGCGAGTCCGTCCGGCACGGGACAACCTCGGTGATTCTGGGTAACTGCTCGCTGTCGACCATCTACAGCGAGGCCGACGATTGCGCCGACATGTTCGCCCGCGTCGAAGCACTCCCGTGGCAAATCGTCCACGACGCGGTCAAGGAATACAAAACCTGGAGTACGCCGCCCGAATACGTCAAGGCGGTGGATTCGTTGCCGCTCGGTGCGAACGTTGCCGCCTTCATCGGCCACTCCGACATCCGCGCCGCCGTGCTGGGGCTGGGCCGGTCGGTCGATAGTGGCTATCGCCCGACCCTCGCTGAAATAGAGCAGATGCAGGGGATGCTTTCCGATGCCCTCGACGCCGGTTTCGTCGGGCTGTCCACCCTGCGCAGCTCCTTCTCCAAGCTCGAGGGGACTCGTTTTCCGGCGCGGCAACTGCCCTCGACCTACGCGAAGTGGTCGGAGTTCAACGCGCTCAACAACGTGCTGCGCCGACGGGGACGCGTGCACCAGAGCACCCCGAACCTGGCGCGACAGGCCGAAGTGTCCCGCTACCTCGCTCAAAGCATCGGCCTCGGATTCCGGCGACCGCTGAAGAGCACATTGATCGCGGCCGCCGACGTCAAGGCCGACCGGCGGGCGGCGCGATTGACCTTGCTGGCCGCCGCTCTCACAAACCGGGCCGGCGGCGACTTCCGCTGGCAGCACCTGCCGGTGCCGTTCGAAATGTACGCAGACGGTGTCGATCTCGTCGTGTTCGAGGAGTTCGGTTCAGGCTCGGCCGCGCTGAACTTCCGCGACGAAGTGAGTCGCGGACGGCTGCTCGCCGACGAGTCGTACCGCCGTCAGTTTCGCAAAGACATGACGAAACAGTTCGGCCCGCGAGTGTGGAGTCGCGATCTCTCCGACGCCGAAATCGTCTCCTGCCCAGATGCTTCCGTCGTCGGACAATCGTTCGCCGATGTGGCTGCCACGCGCGGAATCGAACCCGCCGACGCACTTCTCGACCTGACCGTCGAGCACGGCGCAAAGCTGCGCTGGCGGACGGTCGTCGCCAACGACCGCGAGAACGTGCTGGACCGGATGCAGCGATCGCCCAACGTGCAGATCGGCTTCTCGGACTCCGGGGCGCATCTGCGCAACATGGCGTTCTATAACAGCGGACTCCGCATGCTCGAACGTGTTTACCACCGTCGATCGATGTCCGTGGAGACCGCAGTCCGCCGCCTGACCGGTGAACTCGCCGACTGGTACGGCCTCGACGCCGGCTACCTTCGCGATGGCAAACGCGCGGACATCGCCATCATCAATCCTGACGGATTCGACGGGTCAAGCGCTGCCTACGCCGAAGCACCCTACCCGGGCGCACCGGACGTCAAGCGAATGGTGAACCGCAACGACGCTCTCGTCAGCGCCACCATCGTCGGCGGCCAGATCGTCTACGCGGAGGGCGAATTCGCGCCCGGCTTCGGCACCGAGCTGCGAGCGGGACGCTTCCTGGAAGCCGCCAATTGCTGAGAAGCTAGGCGACGTCGCGGTGCAGGAGGTCGCCTTCGGACTCCCATTGGCTGACCTGGGCACGCAGCTGCGTGAGTTCGGCCATTTCGTGGGTCGAGAAGTCTTGCGCCACTTCGTGTTCGCGGTACAAATCGATGGCCCGTTCCTCCAGGGATAGCGCCAGTTGCTGACCTTTGTCGGTCAACTTCATCCATGCCGAGAACATCCATCGCCTCGGGTCGTCGTAATGGCCGACGTACCTGTGCGAGATCTTGTCTATCGAACGGTCAAGCGGCCGCTTGGAGGCGACGAAACGGAATTTGTTCACGTCTCCGAGGCGGAACAGTCCGTCGTCGACCAGGGTGCGGATGGTCTCGAGCGTCTCTTGTTGTACCTGCGCTTCGGACGCTGAGGGGTTCTGCTGCTTGACCTTCCAGTCAATCGCATTCAACGGGACGGGCCTACCAAGACCTTTGAGTAGCAGATTGTCTCGAATTATCTCGGTCTTGGTCATTCGTCTTGCCTTTCGCCACTTTCTTACGCCGAGTTCAACGCGTCTCGTTGGTGCGTATTCCCGCGGAATCGTGATGCGCCACACGTCGGTGGAGATGGGTATGGGCACGCGAATCAGCAACAGCGAGTTATCAATAACGGGCCTCGCCGGCATGTTGTCGCCCGATCGGACTGTGGCGGTTTTTCGATAGAACAAGGCACATTTTCGGAAGCCAGCACACCTCGGTGTCTCGTAACGTGCGAAATGCATGAAGTTTCCAGAAGAAAGGCGCCACGTCATGGCGATGAACTTGTTGCATCAGCGACGGTGTAGCTCGGCGGGGTGGGCCGACATGGTCCGCGATGAGCTGCTGCCCTGGGCGCTCGCAGATGTGGAGTTGGGCGACCAGACGCTCGAGATCGGGCCCGGTTACGGCGCGACTCTGCGCGCACTCGTCGATCGGGCCGGCGCGGTGACAGCGGTCGAAGTCGACAAGCCGATGGCCGAGCGGCTGGACCGGCTGTACGGCGACCGGGCGCGGGTGATGCACGGCGATGGCAGCAATACCGGGTTGCCCGATACGTCGTTCGACTCGGTGGTGTGCTTCACCATGCTTCATCACGTCCCCACCGATCGGCTGCAAGATCAGTTGTTCGCGGAGGCGTTTCGAGTCCTGCGGCCCGGCGGGGTGTTCGCCGGTAGCGACCGTGTGCCGTCACTGCCGTTCCGGCTCATCCATATCGGAGATACCTACAACCCGATCCGGCCAGACGAGCTGAAGACACGCCTGGGCGTGGCGGGGTTCACCGACATTCGCACGGACGTTTCGGGAGTCCGACTGCGTTGGCGAGCAAGCAAACCCGATTAGGCGCACACACGTCAGCTTGACGCCAAATCAAATTCGGGAGTATCCAGGCGAGAAGACGCGCCGGGGGTGTGCCCGAAGCTGCGGCGGAACACCTCGATGAAGGCACTTGCCGATGACCAGCCACATTGGTGTGCGACGGTCGTCACCGGTGTTCGTTCAGCCAACAGAACGAGCGCGCGGTGCAGACGTAACTGGGTGCGCCACTGCGGGAACGTCATTCCGAGGTCTTGACGAAAGAGGCGAGACAGACTCCGATCGCTGGCGCCGACTGCGCGTCCGAGTTCGGCGAGGGTCCGGCTGTCGGCGGGATCGGCGTGCAGGATGTCGCAGACTGCACGAAGCAGCGGAACGTTGGGAGTCGGGACGTGTAATGGCTGTTGCGGAGAGACCAGCAACTGGTCGAGCAGCACGGCGCGCAGTCGGGCACGCTCCGGAGTGTCCGCGTCGCTGCCGGTATAGGCGATGATCAGCTCGCGCAACAAGGGTCCGACTGCCAGCACGGTGGGCGAGTCGAGCTGCAGGGGATTATCTGAGGCGGAGAGGCCGACGGTGTGCAGCTTGAGTTCGCCGTAGGCCCGGTGAGCGTGGAAGGTGCCGGCCGGGATCCAGATGGCCCGGGTGGCAGGGGCGACCCAGGACCCTTGATCGGTGGTGACCGCCAATACTCCGCGCCCCGCGTAAACGATCTGGTGGTCGTTGTGCCGGTGAGCGTCGATCGTGTCACCCGATGCGAGGCGCAGGGTGCGGGTTGGAGCGGTGGGCTCGTGGCGGATTTCCGGCATTACTGCTGATTTTACGGATAGGCCGACGCGCCGCTCGGAATGAGGCGGGAAAGTCCGTACGAAGCACTCAGTGTGTTTGTGTGCTGAAGGCGCAATAAGTTAAGTGGCGCAATGAATTTCGGTTGCAAGGGAGATTCGCCGGACGTACGGTTCCGCTATGGCCTCCACATCACGCAGATTGGGCAAGCTGGCATCGTTCACCTGGCGGCTGACGCTGGTCGTCGGCGTCGGTCTACTCGCGCAGGCAGCACCCACGAGTCGGGCCGACGGGTGCGGCGACGCCAACCCGGCCGACACGTCGGCCGGTGGTTGCATCGATCCCGCGCCGCCGGCAAACGGCGATCCTCCGTGGCTCGCAACTCTCGAGCGGCGGGACCCCCACTTCGCTGACTCCTACCGCGGCACGCGGGAGCGCATCCTGCAGGACGGGGCCATTCCCGCCAAATACAAGTTGCTGATGGGAATGATCACCGACGCGATCGCTGCGCACCCTGACGGTGTCAAGTCGCTGGCCGACAACGCCCGTGCTGCCGGCGCGTCGGAGGCTGAGGTTACCGAAGCGGTCGAGGTCGGATATCTCTACGGTGGTACAGCGGCATTGGTCATGGGTGCCAATGCGTTTCACGAATAGCCGCGTCAGGTCACCGAGGCGTCATAGATTTCGTCGATGTTCGCCTTGAGCTTCTCATCGAATTCCGCATCGCTCTGGTCGACCGTCAGCCCTTCGGTCAAGGCTCGCGAAAAGCTCGCGATCAGGCGGTGATTGTGGGCCAGCTTGTCGGCGCTTTGCGCAAGGCTGTAGCCGCCGGACAACGCCACCACCCGCAGAACGCGGGGATGCTCGATGAGCGGGGCATACAGATCGTTCTCGTCCGGCAGCGTCAGCTTGAGCATGACCTGCCGATCCTCCGGAAGCTCATCGAGTTTCGCCTGTATTGCTTCCACCAGCAGTCGATCCGCGGTGGCCTTGTTGGTGCATTTGATGCTGACCTCGGGTTCGAGGATCGGCATCAGATCGTGCTGAGCGATTACCTCGGCGCTGTCGAACTGCTGGTCGACGATCGCCTTGATGCCGCCGTCGTTCGGCTCCTGGACGAACGAGCGCATTTTGGTGCCGAAGACGCCCTTTTCGACGGCACGTTCCAGCAGCGAACCGAGTTTCGTCATCGGCTTCATCAGCTGGACGCCGTACTGCGCGTCGGCAAGCCCCTGATCGACCTTGACGAACGGCACGATGTGCTTCTGCTTCCACAGAAAGGCGACGGTGTCTTCGCCGTTGATGGTGCGATCCAGCGTCTGCTCAAACAGAATGGTTGCCAGGATCTTGTCGCCGGTGAAGCTGGGACTCTCGATCAATCGCGCCCGCGCCTCATGCATGAGGTCGAACATCTGCCCCTCGTTGCCATATGCGGTCTCGGGTATTCCGTAGAGCGCCAGCGCTTTGGGGGTGCTGCCACCGCTTTGATCCAGTGCGGCAATGAAGCCACGGCGCGAACCCATCTCGTTAAGTTGCTCTTCGTTCACTGTGATCCCTCGGCTTTCCCATCGTCCACCCGTGCGTTTAGCATCGCGCAACGTCACCGTTGCGGCTACCACTTCCGATATGCCCGCAAACCACCCGTGCAATCGGTCTACGGTTGGCAAAGACGGGAGGGGAGCCGATGGGGCAACGCGACCTCGATCCGACCGAAAGTCTCTTGCAAGAACTGCTGTGGACGTACGGACCGTGCGGTCAGGAGGACGCGGTGCGCACAGTGTGTGCCCGCGAGCTGCAACCCCTGGTCGACGACATGTGGACCGACGACGCCGGCAACCTGATCGGCTACATCGGTGCCGACGATGACGCGAACACCTCGGAGTCGCGCGACCATCGGCACCGGACGAGCTCGATCGCCGGCGGGTCCGCGACACGGGTGATGGCACACATGGACGAGCTGTCCATGCTCGTCAAGCGTGTCGAGGCCGACGGCACATTGCATATGACGCAGCTCGGCGTGATGTACCCGGGCAATTTCGGGCTCGGTCCGGTCGCGCTGCTGGGCGACCACCAGACACTGACCGCCGTGCTCACGCTCGGCTCTGAGCACACCACCCAGGAGAGCCCGCGGATCTGGGAGACCAAACCTGACCAAGGCGACCGCGCGCTGGATTGGCAACACGTCTACGTCTTCACCGGGCGCACACCCGAAGATCTGGCTGCCGCCGGGGTGCATGCCGGCACTCGCGTGTGTATCGATCGCAGCAAGAGGGACCTCGTCGAGTTCGGAAGCTACATCGGGTCCTACTTTTTGGACGATCGCGCCGCCGTGACCGCGTTGTTGCGTGCCGCACGCCTGCTACACGAACGAGGGCAACGACCCGCCGAAGACGTGTATCTCGTTTTCACCACCAACGAGGAGATCGGCGGAGTGGGCGGCTCCTACGCCAGCGCCACGCTGCCCGGGACTCTCACGATCGCCTTGGACGTTGGACCCACCGAGCGGGAGTACGCGACCACCGTCACCGGCGGTCCGATCGTGGGCTACAGCGACGCGTTGTGCGTGTACGACAAAGACGTCGCCGACGGGCTGATGGGGATCGCCACCGCGCGCGGGCTGTCGCCGCAGCCGGCGACGCTGGGTGCATTCATGTCTGACGCGTCGCACTCCAAGGCCAGCGGGCTGACGCCACGTGCGGGGCTACTCTGCCTGCCCACATTGAGCACCCATGGGTTCGAAGTGATTCCGCGTGCGGCGATCGATGACATGGCGGGCATCGTGGCGGATTTCCTGCTGCGACCCCTAGCTGCCGATCGCTAACTGGCCGCCGGTGACCTGCAGGACGGCGCCATTCACGTAGCTCGCTGCCGGTGAGGCCAGAAACGTGATGGCGTTGGCGATCTCGTCGGCCGAAGCGGGCCGCCCGAGCGCGGTGTAGGCGGCAAAGGCATCGGCTAGGCCCGGCGTCGCGTCGGTGCCGGGAGTCTCGGCCGGCCCGGGCGACACGGCGTTCACCCGCACACCGGACCGACCGAATTCGTCCGCCCAGACGCGAGTCAACAGTTCCACCCCGGCCTTGCTGGCGCCGTAGATGCCGCCGGTGCGAGATGGGATAGATGCGGCGACGGTGCTGAGGTTGACGACGACGCCGTGGCCCCGTTCGGCCATCCCCGGCACCAGTTGCTGAACGAGGATGTAGGGGGCTCGCAGATTGATGTTGATGTGCTCTTCGAAGAACGCGTCGTCGGTGTCGACGGTCGTACCGAACTTGTAGACGCCGGCGTTGTTGATCAGGATGTCGACCGGTCCCACTTCGGCGGCCAGCCGGCGTACGTCGTCGGCGTCGGCAAGATCGGCTGCGATGAAACGTGCGTTGCCCCCTGCGTTTTGGATCTCCTGCACGACCTTGGCGCCGCGTTCGGCGCTGCGCCCGTGCACGATGACCTCGGCGCCGAGCTGAGCGAGTTGGAGTGCTGTCGCGCGGCCAATGCCGGCGGTGGCTCCGGTTACCAGTGCGGTCGAACCCTCGAGTGTTGTTGTCATCGAACCTGCTCCTTCGCGGGAAACTGCGGATGTCGCGAGCAATAGCGCGGTGCGAAGGCCATTTAATCCGCGCTGCGGGTGAAGTCATCTGTTTGGCTTATCGAAGCTATTAGCTGCCGCTATAAGCTGGGCTGATAGCCAATCGGCTTCGGCGTGAGGCAGCCAACGGTGATGGACTTTCGAGAACTCAGCGCTTTCGTGGCGGTGGTGGAAGAAGGCGGCATGTCCGCCGCGTCGCGTCGTCTGCATGTCAGCCAGTCAGCGTTATCGCAGACGGTGAGCGCCTTGGAACGCGAACTCGGCGTCTCCCTGTTGGAGCGCACTAGCACCGGCGTACGCCCAACCGAGGCAGGAACGGCGTTGCTCGTCGAGGCGCGTGCGGTGCTGGCCCGCTATCACCAGGCCGTGCGGACGATGAGCACCTATAACACCAGATCCAGCGCGGTCGTCAGGCTTGGCATTCCGATGGAACTGGATCCTGACGTGTTGCCCACGGCGCTAGCCAAATTCGCGGTCGAATCGCCAAACACGCGCGTCGTTCCTCAGCACCTCTCGACGGCAGCGCAAATCACGGCATTACGCAGCGATCAACTCGACGTAGGTCTGGTCCGTGAACGCCCCGCCGGCTCCGAGTTCGACGCGATGCTGGTCGCTCAAGAACCGCTTGGGGTACTCATCTCATCGAAAGTTGCTGCACAACTGGCCGACTCCGACGGCCTCCAGCTGGACCAGCTGGCCGAACTGAATTGGCTCGGCTTCCCCCGCACCAGCAGCCCCGCCTGGTATGACGAGCTGACCGGCATACTCCGCAGCCATGGCATCGATGTCGGGCCGCCGGCCGCCGATGATCAAGTCCTGATCGCCGCGGTGAAGTTCGTGGCCGTCGGCAGCGGCCAGACTTTCGCTTTTGCCCCCGAACCCGGACTGCAGCCGCTGCCCGACAACGTCACTTGGTCGCCGTTGGTCGGTAACCCCGTGGTCCGCCGCACCTGGGCGGTGTGGCCGTCGGAGTCGCGGCGACGGGACGTCGGTCGGCTGATTGCTTCGTTTCAGCCACCTGACGGCAGGTGACTCAGTAGCGCGTTGAGCCCGAATTCGAAGACGGCGTCGTAGTCAGTGGGGGACTGCAGCGCCCGGACCAGCGCCTGATCGGGCCATTCGTCGTCCCACAGCGAGGGGTCCTCTTCCTCGTGTTTGGCACCCCGAACCGCGGAGAACTGCATCACCGCCGACGAGATGACGTGAACCTGTACCGCTCGCAGGACAAGTGCGGCATCGGTTCCGGTCACGCCCAACTCCGCGAGCAGGGCGGCCAGGGTCTGCTGAATCGGCAGAAACAGGGTGGGCGTTCGGTCGCGTTCGTGGGCGATGGCCAGCAGGTGCTGCCGGTCGATCAGGACCCTGCGTTGCGAGCGGGCAAGAGACGCAATACGTTCCACCGGGTTCTCACCGTTGATGGGCAGATGTGCCATCTCGCTGAGCAGTCGGTCGATCAGGCTGTCGAAGAGTTTGTCGCGACCGCCGACATGCCAGTAGATCGAGGTGGCGGCCACCCCGAGTTCTTCGGCGAGGCCCCGCATGGTGAACGCCTCCACTCCCTGCCGTTCGATCAGGCCTGCGGCAGTGTCCAGGATCGTTTGCGCGCTAACCGGTTCCGTCAGTTGTCTCACCTCCTGTCATCAGCTCCGACTCCGGCAGGTCGAGATAGCGTTCGAGATTGCGGTGCAGATTGATCACACGCCGTTCCTCGTTGGACAGCGTCAAGTGCGTGAACCCGGGTTGGTGCAGACCGCGCTGAAGCCCGGCCAGCACCGAAATATCTTGGGTGAGAACCAGGCCCGGCTCAGCTTCGTCCGCGGTCATCCGAACGTCGGTGGGCCGGCACCGCGCTGCGCCGGGCGGCATGCGCGTCCACAAAATCATCACCAGTTCACCGTGGTCGGGATCGGGCCCCGGGTGGGAGGTCATCACGGTGAGGTGATCGGCGTTGGCCAGCAATGTCATGTTCGGAAAAATGTTGTACTGGTGCAGCCGCATCACCTGATCGGTACTGGCCCAACTCGCATCGACACCGCGTCCGGCAGCGAAAGCTCTTGTCCGAGCGGCGATTACGTCCGCAACCGACTGTCCGGGCTGACATTGGTCTGCCGGGAACGGAGTTCCTTCGGCGACACCCATCAGTGCACCCTGCGTACGGACATAGGCGTCCCAGACGTCGGCATCGCTCAGCGGCTGCTTGAGGTGCGGACTCGGCACCCCGTAGATCTGCTCGGACTTGCCGGTATGTCCCCAAATGACCTGCGGTGCGTAGACGTCGTCCATGCACTTGTGCAGCTCGGGGTGCAGCGTCTGGATGTGGTACGTCTCGCTGAACCCGTCGGCGATCGTCTTCCAATTCGCATCGACCTCGACGGTCATGGTTGCATAGCAACGGAAGTCGCCGAGCCCAAGCCAGGCGATGTCGTCTGGCACCGCTTCGAGGTAATCGGCAAGCGGCGCCGCATTCGAATCGAGATTGACGAAGACCAGCCGCTCCCAGGTGTCGACCCGGATCGGGAACAACGGAAGCTCGGCCATCGGCAACGCGCCGAACCCCTTGCGGTTCGGGACTCGCTTGAGTGAGCCGGCCAGGTCCCACGTCCAGCCGTGATAGCCGCAACGCAGCTCGCGCAAGTCCGAACCGGATCCCGCGCACAGCGAGTTCCCGCGATGGCGGCACACGTTCTGGAAGGCACGCAGCGTGCCGTCGTCACCGCGCACAATGACAACCGAGTAGGGCCCGCAACGGTATTCGAAGTAATCCCCGGGCTCCGCGACATGGTCGACGGTGCAGGCGAGCTGCCATACCTTGGGCCACATCCGCTCGACTTCGAGCTGCGCGAACGCCGCGGAGTAGTAGCGCTCCGCGGGCACCAGAGTCGGCCGCCGCGGCGGCGTACCGATCGCATCTTCACGCCGTAGATCAGGCGCCGCGTGGGTCGTCATGGAAGTACTCCCGAAGCCTCTGTAACGGTGTTACATTGGCCACTGTAGCGGGCGGCAGCGCAGACAAGGGAGTAATCGTGTTCGACCTCAAAATCACCGGCGGAACCGTCGTCGACGGAACCGGCGCGGACCGATTCAATGCCGACATCGCCGTCAAGGACGGCAAGATCGTCGAGATCCGGCGCCGCGGGGCGGGCAGTCCGCCGCTGGAAGGCGACGCCGCTGAGACCATCGATGCAACCGGAAAGATCGTCGCGCCCGGCTTTGTCGACATTCACACTCATTACGACGGCCAGGTGAGCTGGGATGCGCTGCTGGAGCCGTCGAGTGACCACGGCGTGACGACCGTTGTCACCGGTAACTGCGGGGTCGGGTTCGCGCCGGTGCGGCCCGGGCAAGAGGATTGGCTGATCGGCCTGATGGAAGGCGTCGAGGACATCCCCGGCACCGCCCTCACCGAGGGCATCTCCTGGGGTTGGGAGAGCTATCCCGAATATCTCGACGTCATTGGCCGGGGAGAATTCGCCGTCGACGTCGGCAGCCAGGTGGCCCACGGCGCGATCCGCGCATATGCGATGGGTGAGCGTGGCGCCCGCAACGAGCCCGCCTCGCCCGAGGACATCGCGGCGATGGCGCGCCTCGTGCAGGAGGCCGTCGAAGCCGGTGCGCTGGGCTTCTCGACCTCGCGCACGCTGGGCCACCGTGCTATCGACGGTGAACCAGTACCGGGCACCTATGCCGCCGAAGATGAGCTGTTCGGACTTGGCCGGGCCATGGCGGCCGGCGGCCAGGCGGTGTTCGAGTTGGCTCCGCAGGGCGTGGCGGGTGAGGACATCATCGCCCCCAAGAAAGAGCTGGAGTGGATGCAGCGGTTGGGCGCCGAGATCGATCGGCCGATCTCCTTCGGCATGATCCAGGTCGATGCCGCCCCGGACCTGTGGCGCGAACAGCTGGACATCTCCGCGGCCGCCCATGCCGCTGGCAGCCGGTTGTATCCCCAGATCGCCGCGCGTCCGTTCGGCATGTTGTTCGGCTTCGACGGGCATCACGCGTTCACTCACCGCCCGACCTTCCGGCGGCTGAAAGCCGAATGCAGCCGCGAGGAGCTCGCGCAGCGGCTGGCCGATCCCGCCGTCAAGGCCGCGATTCTTTCCGAGGAGGATCTGCCGCCGGATCCAACTTTGTTGTTCGACAACATGTTTGCGCTAGCGCAATATGCGCTCGGTCGCACCTACGCGATGGGCGATCCGCCCGACTATGAGCCGACCGACGAGCGCACCGTGGAGAAGATCGCCGCCGAACGCGGCGAAGACCCGCTGTCCACGCTTTACGACCTGATGCTCGAGCATGACGCGACATCGATGCTGATGCTGCCGTTCTACAACTACGCCTACGGCAACCACGACGCGATCCGCGAGATGCTGACTCATCCGGCCGGCGTGGTGGGCCTGTCGGACGGCGGCGCGCATTGCGGGATGATTTGCGACGCATCGTTCCCGACGTTCCTGCTGACGCACTGGGCGCGCGATCGTCACCGCGGTGAGACGCTGCCGCTGGAGTACGTCATCCGCAAGCAGTCCTACGACACGGCGCAGCTCTTTGGGCTGTCCGATCGCGGTGTCGTCGAGATCGGGAAGCGGGCCGATGTGAACGTGATCGACATGGATGCGATCACGTTGCACCGGCCTCAGATGGCTTACGACTTGCCGGCCGGCGGCAAGAGGCTGATTCAGGGCGCCTCGGGCTACGACGCCACGATCGTCAATGGCGTGGTGACTCGCCGTCACGGGGTCGACACCGGCGCGCGTCCCGGCCGGCTGGTCCGCGGGGCGCGCTGAGCAGCCCTGGCAAAGATCACATCAGGCACTCGGCCACCGAGGGCCGGCGGCGTTCGTTGTGCCCACCTCCCAGCGACAAACTTGTCGCGCCCTGAGATTGTCGCTCGAAGGCGGGCAAATTATCGCTCGGCTCCACGCGGGGATCGGCGGTGCAGACGTGACAGCGGCTCAGCGGGCGAGGGCTTGGTCGATCAACGCCTGGGCCGCGGTCTTGGCCCATGCCCACGGCGTTGGATCGTCGAGCGAGGTTGTCAGTGCGGCCGCACCCTCGTACAGCACGGCGAGCTGATGGCCCAGTTGTCGCGGGTCTGCGGCGTCTGCCTGGGCGGCTAGTTCGGTGAGCGCGTCGGCGAAGCTTTCCTTGGACACGCGAACAATTTCGTGTACGCCCGGCATGGTTCCGGCGGCCTCGACGGCCGCGTTGTGGAAGGGGCAGCCGCGTAGCGTCGAGGTGGGTGCTGTCGGGGTGTCGAAGACGGCCAGCAAGCGCTGTCGCGGCGTCTGATCGCCGGTGTCGGTCGACAGCCGGTTGGCCCGTTGCTCCATGGCACGCAGATATTCCTCGACTACCGCTGTCTTGCTTGGAAAGTGTTGGTAGAGAGTGCGTTTAGAGACCGATGATTCGGCCGCGAGTCGCTCGACGCCGGTGGCGTTGATGCCGTCGCGGTAGAACAATTCGGCGGCCGTGTCCAGGATGCGCTGACGTGCGCCACGGCCACCCTTGTTTGCCACCGCCTGCTTGCTCATACCGAGAGTATACCGACCGGTTTACATACGCCGTCAAGTGGTGTAGCGTCGCGACGGCATAGGTACACCAATCGGTTTACTAGGAGTAGACATGACACAGCGATCACCCGTAGTGCTGGTTACCGGCACTTCGTCAGGAATCGGTCAAGCCATCGCCAGCGCCTTTGCGGCGAAGGGCTTCGAGGTTTTCGGCACCAGCCGCAACCCGCAACGCACCGAGCCGATCGCCGGCGTGGAGTTGCTGCCGCTCGACGTCACCGACCCCGAGTCGGTCGCCGCGGCCGTTGCGACCGTCATCGAGCGGGCCGGTCGGATTGACATCCTGGTCAACAACGCCGGAGTCGGTGTGTTCGGCGCAGCGGAGGAGAGTTCGATCGCTCAGGCTCAGGAACTCTTCGACACCAACTTCTTCGGAGTGATCCGGTTGACTCGTGAGGTGCTGCCGCATCTGCGGGCCCAGGGCAGTGGCCGGATCATCAATGTCGGCTCGGTATTGGGATTCCTTCCGGCGCCGTACGGCGCGCTGTACGCGGCCTCCAAGCACGCGGTCGAAGGCTATTCAGAATCCCTGGATCACGAGACCCGCGAGTTCGGTGTGCGGGTTTCGGTGGTCGAACCCGGTTACACCAGCACCTCGTTCGAGGCCAACGCGACCGATGCCGATTCGCCGATCGAGAGCTACGGGCCTCTACGCGAGCACGTCAAAGTCGGACTGCGCAAGGCGGTGGAGGCCGGCGATGACCCCGCGGTGGTAGCGCGCGTCGTACTGCAAGCGGCAACCAGTCGCACACCGAAGTTGCGCTACCCGGCCGGGCCGCTGGCGCGCCAATTAACGGTTCTGAAAAAGTTCGCACCGGCTACGTTGCTGGACAAGGCGATTCGGAAGGCGAACAAGCTGACCGCCGCACCGAAGCCGAGTCAGGTACCGCAAAAGGTGCGCTGATCCGCGGAAAGCTGGTGGCCGCCAATCAATTTCACTTTTCCTTGTCGTACCGGCGGACTAAATCGTCTTCGCCGAACACGTTCGCGTAATCCAAGCCTTGGTCGTCGCGGCCGAAAAACGTCCACTTGCGGGGAGCCGAGTGAGGGACGCTGACCATCTTGACGGTATAGCGCAAGCTGGTTTCGTGCAGCGTTCCGATGATGTCACCGACGCGGATCTTCGACGGATGAATCTCGGGTGCGTCGCACCAGTTCTGTGTGGCCACTACGTCCCCCTGGGTATTGTCACCACTCTACGCGCAAGCGGACGTAATGAAACACCTGAGTTACCAAACCGGGCGTTGGTGGCGTAACGTTGCAGGTGAGCCGTTTTGTTGCCGGCGGTGATTTGCCGGGACGCGTGCGGATGGCATTCGCGGGCAATGGGATTCCTCCGCTTTCCTGCGCCAGCGGGCTTGCGACGCCAGCCGTGAAGGAATTCCCTTGACCAGCAACACCTTTACCGCAATCCGAGTTGTCGCTAGATGAGTGACTGGCGTTCTGCGAATCCCATTCGGTTGGCGGTTTCCAGTCACTTGGGCGGGGAGATCGACGGTGCCTGGTGGCCGCGCGTTGATCGGATGACCGTCGAGTTACCCGGCCTCATCGCGGCCCTGACTCCGTTGCTGGGAGACATCACCTCGATCAACGTCAACTGGCCGCACCTTCAACGTCCACCTGACTTCAATTGGCCGGGATGGGAACACAAACCCCAGCACGTCATGACCATCAACGGCGAGAAGGCGCGGGTCAACCTGTTGATCATCCCGTATACGACGTACAGCGGCCTCGCCCTGATGGTGCTGCGTCGCGCCGCCAGCCTGCCGGTTCTTCCCGCCGATCGCGACAAACCCGCATTCGTCACCGCCGGCACGATCTTGCAGGCCGCTATGACCCAGCGCGCGGCAAATCTTGCAGCTCAGGTTCCGCAGAACGTCCGGTAGTCGCCGAAGTCTTCCGGCGCTGGGGCGGCGTAACGCTCCAAGCCCGGTCGCTCGTAGTAGGGGGCGGTGACGACAGTCAGCAGTTGCTGGAGGGGCTCCAGGTCGCCGGCCGTTGCAGCGGCCAACGCCTCCTCGACGAGGTGGTTGCGCGGGATGTACATCGGGTTGCTTCGATCCATCAACACCGCATCCGGAGTAAGTGCTCGCCAACGTGAGATCCATCCGTCGATCCCGGCCGGGTTGATGAACAATCCGCGCGTGGGCTCGACGTCACCTCGCGCCGCGTGGCTCAGCCCGCGGAAGAACGAGGTGTAGTCGACGCGACTCTCATTCAGCAGCGCGAGCAGATCTTCGACCAACGACATGACCGTCGCGGAGTCGTTGTCCGCGGAGAGACCGAGTTTGTCCCGCATCCCGTTCGTCCACGTGGCGTCGTACTGGCCCCGGAAAACATCGAACGCCTTTTCCGCGAGCGCGATGCCCTCGTCCACGCTGTCCGCGAGCAGCGGTAGCAGGGCCTCACCGAACCGGGCGAGGTTCCATCCGGCGATGGCGGGCTGGTTGTCGTAGGCGTATCGGCCCCAATGGTCGATTGAACTGAACACCGTGTCGGGGTTGTAGGCCTCCATGAAGGCGCACGGCCCGTAGTCGATCGTCTCGCCGGAGATCGTCATGTTGTCGGTGTTCATCACGCCGTGGACGAAGCCGATCAGCATCCACTGGGCCACCAGCGAG
>NZ_DATNJW010000116.1:0-11078 GCF_035603715.1 Mycobacterium sp.
TTGTCGTCGGAGTTCGAGGGCCATCCCGACAACGCCGCCGCCGCGGTACTGGGTGGGGCGATCGTCTCGTGGACCGATTCCAGTACCGGGCCGCCCGCGTACTCCGCGGCGCAACTGCGCTTGCACCCCGACATTCGCCTGTTTCCGGCCATTCCTGTGCAGCGTTCGTCGACGGTGGAGGCCCGGGTGCTGCTGCCGAGCGAGGTCAGCCACGAGGACGCCCGTTTCAACGTCAGCCGCGCGGCCCTGCTCGTGGTGGCGCTCACCGAGCGGCCTGACCTGCTGCTGCCCGCCACCGAAGACGTACTCCACCAGCCGCACCGTGCGCCTGCGATGCCCTCGTCGGCGGAATTTTTGCGGCTACTGCGCCGTTACAACGTCGCAGCTGTGCTTTCCGGAGCCGGTCCGGCGGTGATCGCGCTGAGCACGGCTGCTGACCTGCCCGCAGAGGTGACCGATTTTGCGGCTGCAAACGGGTTCGCGGTCAGCGAAATGACGGCAGGCGACGGGGTACGCTGGAGTTCGGGTGTAGCAGTTCGCAGCTAGCGTCGCCAGACGCGGCGGAGGGTCTTCTTGCTTCCGGCATCGAAGCAGGTTATTCTCGGAGCCGTCCAGCAATCGCAGCATCTGCATCTGCGTCGACAGTAGGACGAATACCAAATTCTTCTCGTGGACGATGGTTCGCCATTGAAACCGCCATTCTTGGCAATCACCGTTTCAGAGTCGATCTTTGGCAGCACTCGGCGAATTGGCCGAATGCCACGAACCCCTCGCTTGATTCGATCAGCGAGGGAGAGAAAGGAAATCCGTGACTGATACGGACCTCGTTACGGCTGGCGACAGCACCGAAAATGACAAGCTGTCCAACCCCGTGACTCCAGAAACTTCCAGCGAGAGCGACGCACATTCGAGCGCGTCCGATGGTTCGCTGGCAACCATGGTGCTTCCCGAACTGCGCGCGCTGGCCAATCGGTCCGGCGTCAAGGGCACCTCGGGAATGCGCAAAAGCGAACTGATCGCCGCGATCCGGGCAACCCGGCAAGGCGGCCACGCCAACGGCGCGTCGCCCAACGGCGGCGCTGGCGGTGAATCAGAGGACAACCGCGACACCAAGGTCGCCAACAGCCACAGCGACTCCGCGGTCGAAGACGCACCGCGTAGCGATTCCGGCGAGCGGCCATCCTCCGGCGACAACGCGGGGGAGCAGAACAACCGGAACGACAAGAAGCAACAGAACGAGAACGACAAACCCGCCCGCGACCAGCAGGACAAGTCCGACGACCGCGAGTCCGACAAGGACTCCGACCGTGGCGGCGACCGACAGAACTCCGGCGGACAACAGAACCGCGGCGGCTCGAACCAGAACCAGAACCAGCAAGACGACGACGGTGACGGCCGCGGCGGCCGCCGAGGCCGCCGATTCCGCGAACGCCGGCGTCGCGGCGATCGGCCGGGTGACGGTGGCGGCGGCGGTGACACCGAACTGCGGGACGATGACGTCGTTCAGCCGGTCGCCGGCATCCTCGACGTGCTCGACAATTACGCGTTCGTGCGCACCTCCGGTTACCTCGCCGGCCCGCACGACGTCTACGTGTCGATGAACATGGTGCGCAAGAACGGCTTACGCCGCGGCGACGCGGTGACCGGCGCAGTCCGGGTGCCCAAGGATGGGGAACAACCCAACCAGCGGCAGAAGTTCAACCCCTTGGTGCGTTTGGACACCGTCAACGGCGGCCCGGTCGAAGACGTCAAGAAGCGTCCCGATTTCACCAAGTTGACGCCGTTGTACCCCAACCAGCGGCTACGGCTGGAAACCACCCCCGACCTGCTGACCACGCGGGTCATCGACCTGATCATGCCGATCGGAAAGGGTCAGCGCGCACTGATCGTGTCGCCGCCCAAGGCCGGTAAGACCATGATTCTGCAGAGCATCGCCAACGCGATCACTCAGAACAACCCGGAATGCCACCTGATGGTTGTGCTCATCGACGAGCGCCCTGAAGAGGTCACCGACATGACGCGATCGGTCAAGGGCGAGGTCATCGCCTCGACGTTCGACCGGCCGCCGTCAGACCACACCTCGGTCGCCGAGCTGGCCATCGAGCGCGCGAAGCGACTCGTGGAACAGGGCAAAGACGTCGTCGTGCTGCTCGACTCGATCACCCGGCTGGGCCGCGCGTACAACAACGCGTCGCCGGCGTCGGGCCGCATCCTGTCCGGTGGTGTCGACTCGACCGCGCTCTACCCGCCGAAGCGTTTCCTCGGCGCCGCCCGCAACATCGAGGAGGGCGGATCGTTGACGATCATCGCCACCGCGATGGTCGAGACCGGATCCACTGGTGACACAGTCATTTTCGAGGAGTTCAAGGGGACCGGTAACGCCGAGCTCAAACTCGACCGCAAGATATCCGAGCGTCGGGTGTTCCCCGCCGTCGACGTGAACCCGTCGGGTACTCGAAAGGACGAATTGCTGCTGTCGCCGGACGAGTTCTCGGTCGTGCACAAGCTGCGCCGCGTCCTGTCCGGCCTGGATTCGCACCAAGCCATCGACCTGTTGATGTCACAACTGCGAAAGACCAAGAACAACTACGAGTTCCTGGTTCAGGTGTCGAAGACGACCCCGGGCATGGACAACGACTAAACCGGCGATTAGCACACCGCCTCTGCCGGGCAACATCGCCCGTCCCGCTTTGCAGCTCACGGTGCGGCGGTAACCTGCGCCTGTCGTAATCCGACGGGAAAGCGGTGAGCCGTGGCGGACACTATTCAGCAACTGCTTCGTACCCGCATGGGCGACTCCACGCCGGCGGTCAAATACGGCGATCGGGTATGGACCTGGCGTGAGCATCTGGCGGATGCCTCGGCGTCCGCCGCCGCATTGATCGGCATCGCCGATCCCAAGCGCCCACTGCACGTCGGCGCGCTGCTAGGCAACACACCCGAGATGCTCACCGCGATGGCGGCGGCCGCACTCGGTGGCTACGTGCTGTGCGGCATCAACGACACGCGGCGCGGCGCGGCGCTGGCCAAAGACATCGTGCGCGCCGACTGCCAAATGCTGCTCACCGATCCGGACCATCGCGCGCTGCTCGACGGACTGGATCTGCCCGGAGTTCGCGTCCTGGACGTCACCAGCGACGAGTGGTCGGGCCTGCTCGCGGCGCCCGGACCGCTGGTGCCGCATCGCGAGGTCGTGCCGACGGACACGCTTATGATGATCTTCACCTCGGGAACCAGCGGCGAACCTAAGGCCGTCCAGATAACTCACTTGACCGTTATCTTCGCCGGCGCCAACCTGATTGATCGGTTCGAGGTCGATTCGTCGGGCACCTGTTACCTGTCGATGCCGCTCTTTCACTCCAACGCCCTGCTCGCCGGCTGGAGCGTGGCGGTCGGCTCCGGCTCGGCGATGGTGCCCGCCACCTTCTCGGCGTCCGGTCTGCTGTCCGACCTACGCCGCTATGGCGCCACCTACATGAACTACGTCGGCAAGCCGTTGGCCTACGTGCTGGCCACTCCCGAGCAGCCCGACGACGCGGACAACCCGCTGCGGGTCGCGTTCGGGAACGAGGCCAGCGACCGCGACATTGCCGAATTCAGTAGGCGTTTCGATTGCACGGTCTGGGACGGCTTCGGCTCCAGCGAAGGCGCGATCATCATCACCCGCGAGGACGGCTGCCCGCCCGGCTCGCTGGGACAAGGCTTTCCGGGTGTCGGCATCTACAACTCCGACACGCTCGCCGAATGCGCGGTGGCCGAGTTCGATGACCACGGCACGCTGATCAACCCCGACGACGCGATCGGTGAGTTGGTCAACACTACCGGGGCGGGCATGTTCGCCGGCTATTACAACGACCAGGAGGCCACCGACGCGCGCCTGCGGAACGGCATGTTCTGGTCCGGCGACCTTGCCTACCGCGACGCCGACGGCTGGATCTACTTCGCCGGCCGCAGCGGGGATTGGTTGCGGGTCGACGGGGAGAACATGACCACCGCTCCGATCGAGCGCATCCTGCAGCGGCTGCCGGCAGTCAGCCAGGTCGCGGTGTATGCGGTACCCGATGAGCAGGTGGGGGACCAGGTGATGGCGGCCTTGGTGCTGGTGGACGGTGCCGACCTGACGCCGGCCGACTTCAGCCGATTTCTGGCAGGCCAGCCGGATCTCTCACCGAAGGCCTGGCCGCGGCACGTCTGGACCACCGACAGCCTGCCCACCACCGCCACCAACAAGATCCTCAAACGGCAGCTGAGCGCGCAGGGCAGCACCCCTGACGGCGGTCTGCTGTGGATTCGGGTCGGCCGCGACACCGGTTACGCCGTCGTCGACCGTTCCAGCAAAGCCCAGGTCAGCCCGGGTTAGCGTCGGCGCCGCCCCGGGAATGCGCGGACGGCGGCAGGCGTTTAGGGACACAGCGGCTGAGCTGGCATAATCAACAGCCGAAGTTCAGGTTCCGGTTCACGTCCTTCGATGACCAGCACATTGGGCGACCCGGCGACCGACTACTGAAGAGGACACCATGAAAGCTGACATTCATCCCGCCTACGGCGAGACCACCGTGGTCTGCGGTTGCGGTAACACCTTCCAGACCCGCAGCACCAAGGAAAACGGCCACATCGTGGTCGAGGTCTGCTCGCAGTGCCACCCGTTCTACACGGGTAAGCAGAAGATTCTGGACAGCGGTGGCCGGGTCGCTCGCTTCGAGCGGCGTTACGGCAAGCGCAAGGCCGGTGCCGAGAAGGAAGCCTCGGCCGACAAGTAGCAGGATCGACGCCCGAACTGTCGCGTTCACCGCACAGGACGGGCGTCGTTTTGCGTTCGGAGTTGTTCCGATAGTGAGCCGGCTCGCGCGGAAGGAGGAGCATGACTCAGGCGATTGACACGCTGGTGGCCGAGCATGCCGACCTCGAGCGTCAACTGTCCGATCCCGAACTGCACAACGATCCCGCCAACGCGCGCAAGGTCGGGCGCCGGTTCGCGCAACTGGCCCCGATCGTCGCGACCCACCGCCAGCTCACGTCGGCGCGCGACGATCTGGAAACCGCGCGCGAATTCGCCGTCGATGACGCGTCGTTCGCCGACGAGGTCACCGAGCTGGAAACCCGGGTCGATGAGTTGGAGACCAAGCTCAGCGACATGCTGGCGCCACGCGACCCGCATGACGCCGACGATGTGGTGCTCGAGGTCAAATCCGGTGAGGGCGGCGAGGAATCGGCGCTGTTCGCCGCGGACCTGGCCAGGATGTACATCCGCTACGCGGAACGGCACGGCTGGAATGTGACGGTCCTGGACGAGACCTACTCGGATTTGGGTGGCTACAAAGACGCGACGCTGACGATCGCCAGCAAGGGCGACTCGGCCGACGGCGTGTGGTCGCGCCTGAAATTCGAGGGCGGCGTGCACCGCGTGCAGCGGGTGCCGGTCACCGAATCCCAAGGCCGCGTTCATACTTCGGCGGCCGGCGTGCTGGTCTATCCCGAGCCCGAAGAAGTGGGTGAGGTGCAGATCGACGAGTCGGACCTGCGCATCGACGTCTACCGGTCATCCGGAAAGGGCGGCCAGGGCGTCAACACCACCGACTCGGCGGTCCGAATCACCCACCTGCCCACCGGAATTGTGGTCACCTGCCAAAATGAGCGTTCGCAGCTGCAGAACAAGGCACGCGCGATGTTGGTGCTGGCCGCTCGACTACAGGCGTTGGCTGAAGAACAGGCGCTGGCCGACGCGTCGGCGGACCGGGCCAGCCAGATCCGCACGGTGGACCGCAGCGAACGCATCCGGACCTACAACTTTCCGGAGAACCGGGTGACCGATCATCGCATCGGTTACAAGGCGCACAATCTCGATCAGCTTCTCGACGGAGACGTCGACGCACTCTTCGACGCTCTGAGCGCCGCCGACAAGCAGTCCCGGCTGCAGCAGGCATGACAACTCGGCTGCGCTCCGCGATCGACTCCGCGACGACGCTGCTCGCAGACGCTGGAATCGACTCCGCGCGTTACGATGCCGAGGAATTGGCGGCGCACGTCGCCGGTACCGAGCGCGGCCGGCTGTCTCTGCTCAGCCCACCCGACGACGTGTTCTTCGACCACTACAACGCCGCGGTCACGGCGCGATCCCGCCGCGTACCGTTGCAGCACCTCACCGGCACCGCCGCGTTCGGGCCACTGACGCTGTCGGTCGGTCCCGGGGTTTTCATCCCACGCCCGGAAACCGAGGCGATGCTGGAATGGGCGGTCGCGCAGACTCTTCCGGCCAAACCCGTCGTCGTCGACGTCTGCACCGGTTCGGGTGCGCTGGCGCTCGCACTGGCGCGGCATTGGCCGTACGCGCGGGTGATCGGCCTCGACGACTCCGATGCCGCGCTTGATTACGCGCGCAAAAATGCCGCCGGCACTCCGGTGCAGTTCGTGTGCGCCGACGTGACCGATCCGGGTGTGCTGACCGAGCTGGACGGCCAGGTCGATCTCGTGGTGTCCAACCCGCCGTATGTGCCAGATGGCGCCGAGCTCGAACCCGAGGTGACTGAACACGATCCGCCACATGCTGTGTTCGGGGGCCCGGACGGCATGGCGGTGATTCCGGCCGTTACCCGGCTCGCGGGACGCTTGTTGCGCCCCGGTGGGCTGTTCGCCGTCGAGCACGACGACACCACATCTTCAGTGACCGCTGAAACGATCAGCAGCACACAGCTTTTCGACGATATCGTGGCACGAACCGATCTGACCGGACGTCCCCGATTCGTGACGGCCCGCATCAAGGGCGGCCGCAGATGAGCGACGTGATCGACTGCACCCACCCCGAACAACGTTCTCGTGGAATCTCATCGGCGGCTGCGGCCGTCAAAAACGGTGGGCTGGTGGTTCTTCCGACCGACACAGTGTATGGCGTGGGCGCCGACGCTTTTGACAGCGCGGCGGTGGCCGCGCTGCTGGCTGCCAAGGGCCGTGGCCGCGACATGCCGGTTCCGGTGCTGGTCGGCTCGTGGCACACGATCGACGGCCTGGCCCTCTCCGTCTCCACGGCGATGCGCGACCTGATCCGCGCGTTCTGGCCCGGCGCGCTGAGTCTGGTGGTCCGGCAGGCGCCATCGGTGCAGTGGGATCTCGGCGACGCTCGGGGCACGGTGATGCTGCGCATGCCGTTGCACCCTGTCGCGATCGAACTGCTGCGCGAGGTCGGGCCGATGGCGGTATCCAGCGCCAACGTGTCCGGCCGGCCGCCGGCAGTGGACGCGGAGAACGCCCGCGAGCAATTGGGCGATCTTGTCGACGTCTATCTCGATGCCGGCCCCTCAGCTCAACAGGCCGCCTCGACGATTCTCGATTTGACCGGTGCCGAACCGCGCATCTTGCGAGCCGGCCCGGTCAGTGCCGCGGGTATCGCCGAGGTGCTGGGCCTGGACGTCGCGAGTTTGTCCGGCTGACCTGGTAGGCGCCTCAGTTCGATCTCAGGGCGGTGCATTACGGTTTTTCGGATGGTCAGCGGTGCCGACAACCTCGCCGGCGGTCTGCTCGCACTGGCTGATCGTGGCGCGGGTGTCCCGTTGCGTGAGCTCGCGCTCGTCGGTCTGACCGCCGCGATCATCACCTACTTCGTGACCGGGCCGGTGCGCGTGATGGCGACCCGATTCGGCGCGGTGGCCTACCCGCGCGAACGCGATGTGCATGTGACGCCCACCCCACGGATGGGCGGGCTGGCGATGTACATCGGGGTCGTCGCGGCGGTGTTCCTCGCATCGCAGCTTCCGGCCCTGACCCGTGGTTTCGTCTACTCCACAGGCATGCCCGCGGTGGTGTGGGCCGGTGGGCTGATCATGGGCATCGGCCTGATCGACGACCGCTGGGGGCTCGATGCGCTGACGAAGTTCGCCGGTCAGATCACCGCGGCCAGCGTGCTGGTGACGATGGGGGTCGCCTGGAGCGTTCTCTACATCCCGCTGGGTGGAGTGGGGACCATCGTGCTGGACCAGGCGTCGTCGATCCTGCTCACGCTGGCGCTGACGGTGTCGATCGTGAACGCGATGAACTTCGTCGATGGTCTGGACGGACTGGCCGCCGGGCTGGGGCTCATCACCGCGCTGGCGATCTGCATGTTCTCCGTCGGACTGCTGCGTGACCACGGCGGTGACGTGCTGTTCTACCCGCCTGCGGTCATCTCGGTGGTGCTGGCCGGAGCCTGTCTGGGCTTTCTGCCGCACAACTTCCATCCGGCCAAGATCTTCATGGGCGATTCCGGTTCGATGCTGATCGGCCTGATGCTGGCCGCGGCTTCGACGACGGCCGCGGGGCCGATCTCACAGAACGCTTACGGCGCCCGGGATGTGTTTGCTCTGCTGTCGCCATTCCTCTTGGTTGTGGCAGTCATGTTCGTGCCGATGCTCGACTTGCTGCTGGCGATCGTGCGGCGCACTCGGGCGGGCCGAAGCGCGTTCAGTCCCGACAAGATGCACCTGCATCACCGTCTGCTGCAGATCGGTCACTCGCACCGGCGCGTCGTACTGATCATCTACTTGTGGGTGGGCATCGTCGCTTTCGGCACCGCAAGCACGATCTTCTTCAATCCGCGCGATACCGCCGCGGTCATGTTGGGCGCGATTGCGATTGCGGTTTTCGCGACGCTGATCCCGCTTTTGCGACGCCGTGACGACGTCTACGACGAGGAGTAGTAGGGTCCTGGTCGATGTGGTACGGTGCTGGTAGAACCCGAATTAACCTCGCGGGTTGCCGGCCACCGGCAGACGGAGTCCGCTCCGATCCTGTCGACTTACGACCGACAAAGGGGAGTTGTCCCTTGGGTGATGCGAGTGCGGTGAAAGCGCTCCGATACGCTCTACGGGCCACGCACGAGCAACCAAGCAACTCCCCCCGAACGAGGACTGAGGTGCTGCAGTGACTACACCAGCGCAAGACGCGCCGTTGGTGTTTCCCTCCGTTGCTTTCCGGCCGGTTCGACTGTTCGTTACCTCTCTTGCGCTCACCGTCGTCGCGGTCGCAATCGCTGCTTGGCTCGGCAGTCCGAAGGTCGGCTTGTTCTTCGGATTGGGACTTCTGCTGGGTTTGCTCAACGCCCTCGGTGTGCAGCGCTCGGTCGCGGCTATCACCGCGGATGCACACCCGCTGAAAAAGAAAATGGCGCTGAATTCAGCCACACGGCTGCTGGTCATCACGACGATCGGATTGGCGATCGCATTCGTCTTCCGGCCCGCGGGGCTTGGCGTGGTATTCGGGCTCGCGCTCTTCCAGGTGTTGCTGGTGCTGACGACGGCGCTCCCCGTGATGAAGAAGCTGCGTGCTGGGTCGGCCGACGCGATTGAAGGGACGGAAAACAGCAATGACTGAGGCGTTTCTGGCCGAAGGCGCGATCGAGGTCGGTCATCACGAAACCGCCAAGTGGTTCGGTTTGACCGTCAACGTCGACACCGTGACCTCGTCCGCGATCGCTGCCGTCATCGTCATCGGGCTCGCATTCTTTCTTCGCGCCAAAGTCACCTCGACGGGTGTTCCGGGCGGTGTTCAGTTGTTCTTCGAGGCGATCACCGTTCAGATGCGCAATCAGATCGAGAGCGCGATCGGCATGCGAATCGCACCGTTCGTGTTACCGCTTGCCGTCACGCTTTTCGTCTACATCCTGATCTCGAACTGGTTGTCGGTGCTGCCGTTGCAATACTCCGACCACGGGCAAACAACCGAGTTGCTCTCGTCGGCGGCGGCGGACATCAACTACGTGCTCGCGCTGGCCCTCTTCGTGTTCATCTGCTACCACGCGGCGGGGATCTGGCGCCGCGGCATCATCGGACACCCGGTCGCGGTGCTCAAGGGGCACGTTGCCGTGCTGGCGCCGATCAACGTGGTGGAAGAGCTTGCCAAGCCGATCTCGCTGTCGCTCCGACTTTTCGGCAATATCTTCGCCGGCGGCATCCTGGTCTCGTTGATCGCGCTGTTCCCGCCGTACATCATGTGGGCGCCCAACGCGATCTGGAAAGCATTCGACCTATTTGTCGGCGCGATTCAGGCGTTCATCTTCGCGCTGCTGACGATCTTGTACTTCAGTCAAGCGATGGAGCTGGAAGGGGAACACGAGTAAGACCGCAGGACAATCGCTGGCTCCCAACACCACAACAGACTTGGTAGACCGCTACCAAATATCAAGGAGGATAAGCAATGAACCCCACAATCGCTGCTGGCGCCCTCATCGGCGGCGGGCTGATCATGGCAGGTGGCGCGATCGGCGCCGGTATCGGTGACGGTGTCGCCGGTAACGCGCTGATCTCCGGCATCGCCCGGCAGCCCGAGGCGCAAGGCCGACTGTTCACACCGTTCTTCATCACGGTGGGTCTGGTCGAGGCCGCCTACTTCATCAACCTGGCCTTCATGGCGCTGTTCGTCTTCGCCACCCCAGTCAAGTAACAGTCGAGATGGGTGACATGAGCGCTTTGGTCGTTGCCGAGGGAGGGGGGAGCAACTTCCTCGTCCCTAACGGCACCTTCTTCGTCGAGCTGGCCATTTTCTTGATCGTGCTCGGCGTGATCGGCACCTTCGTGGTTCCGCCGATCTCGAGGGTGCTCAAAGAGCGCGAAAACATGGTCACCAAAACGGCTGCCGACAACAAGAAATCGGCCGAGCAGTTCGCCGCCGCCCAAGAGGACTACGAGCACGCATTGTCCGCGGCTCGGGTTGCGGCGTCGGCTGCTCGCGACGAGGCTCGGGCAGAGGGCCGAAAGGTCGTCGACGAAAAGCGTCGACAGGCCGAGGAGCAGGTTTCCTCGACTCTGCAAGACGCAGCCGAGCAGCTCAAGCGAGAGGGTGACGCCGTGGCTGCGGACCTTCGCACGCGGGTGGAGAGCCTCTCCACCACGCTGGCGAGCCGCATCCTCGGCGTCGAGATCTCCACCTCGGTCTCGGCCTCGGGTTCGGAGCGGTAAGCGCGAAATGTCAACATTCATCGGGCAACTCGTCGGGTTCGCCGTCATCGTCTGGCTTATCGTGCGGTACGTCGTACCGCCGGTGCGCAAGTTGATGGCGGACCAGCAGAACGCCGTCCGTCAACAGCTGGCCGACTCGTCGACCGCCGCCGATCG